>JANLIQ010000066.1 GCA_024654065.1 Candidatus Berkelbacteria bacterium
ACCCTCAAACAATTTCTGGGCAGTAATACAAAACCTGTTGAGATTTTCCGAAGTGCCGAGATCTGACAATCTTGCCAATTATTCTTCTATCCTCCCTGAAATTTCCAGCTCAAAGCGAACCGGTCTAACCAGCTTAACAAGAAAACATCTCAATGTCCATGGTCGGGTGAATAAATTAGCTGGCAATTCAATAGCAATTGAAAGATAATCCAGGGGTAAATGAGTAACGAACTGACAAGATGTCATCAAACGAAATCGAAGAGGTAAAACAGCGCTTGGATTTGGTCGAGCTAGTCGGCCAGTATGTGACGCTCAAAAAAGCCGGCAGTAACTATAAAGCCCAATGTCCGTTTCATCAGGAGAAGACGGCTTCTTTGATGGTTAGCCCAGAAAAACAGATCTGGAAATGTTTTGGCTGTTCTTTGGGAGGAGATATCTATAAATTTGTTATGCAAGTTGAGCATTTGGAGTTTGGAGATGCCCTGCGGATGTTAGCGCAAAAAGCCGGCGTGACGCTTCAGAGTCGAACTCGTTCTGAATACCAGACCCAGGATAGCAAGAGCTCCCTTTACCAAATCAACCGAGCATGCGCTAAAGTCTTCCAGACGATTTTGCTCGAGCGTGATGCCGGCAAAGCCGCTTTAGAGTACCTAAGGAAGCGTGGCATTAAAGTGGAGACCATCAAGCAATTCGCAATTGGATACGCCCCTAAAAACTTTGATTTGAAAAGTTTACTTCTGAAACACGGCTTCACCGCCAACGACCTAGCCAAAGCTGGTTCGCCAGAGCGTTTCTTCGACCGAATTATGTTTCCAATTTTTGACGTATTAAGCAATCCAGTTGGTTTTACTGGCCGGATTCTAGGAGAAGGGGAGCCTAAGTATCTTAATTCTCCCGAAACCCCAATATTCAATAAAAGCCGAGTTCTTTATGGATTGAATTTAGCCAAAGCAGCATTAAAAGAAAAAAATTATGTAATTTTGGTTGAAGGACAGATGGACGTAGTCGCTTTGCATCAAGCTGGAGTAACAAATGCCGTTGCTTCATCAGGAACGGCCATTACCGAAACCCAGCTCGTAACTCTAAGCAAGTACACACCTAATTTCTTACTAGCTTTTGATAACGACACGGCAGGCAAAGCAACTACCAAGAAGGTTATAGAAATGCTTCTGAGACTAGACTTGAATTCAAAGGTGATAGATTTTGGAAAGTACAAAGATGCGGGCGAACTTTTCGAGAAAGACAAAGCTGCCTGGGCGCCTATTGTTAAAGAAGCTAGCGAAGGTGTTGAGTGGTGGATCGCTGGTGAAATTGCTGTTGCCGGTCAACTAGACTTTATTGAAAACAAAAAGAAGGTTATTAAGGCAATGCTACCAATCCTGGGGTTAATAACTGACCCAACAAGACTAGATCACTATGCTCAAAGACTAGCCCTGGCAGTAGGTGTTAAAACAGATAGCGTCTACGAATCTGTTAAGAAAGTTAGCCAGCCACCTGTTAATAATCTTGGGACAAAAACAGATACCCAAAAACCAAAGGTGGCGTTACTTACTAACGAGGAACAGTTTCTAGCCTTAGCGATTGCTAAACCTGCATTAATCGTTGAACGAAAGAAAGATTTCGACGAAGTTATCTGGCAGTCTGTCGAGACTGTCACCATTGCCGAATCGCTGAAAAAATTGTATACTGACACCACTTTGGTTAAATCACCGACCCAGTTTCTCTCAAAGGTGAAAAACACTCTTGGCCCCGATCTAGAGGGGAAGATCGACTCGTGGCAATTTTGGGTTTCCCAGGAATGGCCAGAACTCACTGACGAGACAGCCAAAGGATTAATTGACGAAAAAATTAGTCGTCTTGCAACTGGGCGTTATGACTTAAAAAAGGAGAACTTAGCCCGAGCTATTAAAAGAGCGCAAGTCGCTGGAGATATTAATGAAGTGAAAAAACTAATGAGTCAGTTAAGTGATCTGACCGCTAAAGGAGTTTAAATTCAAATGACAAAAGCCGTTCCAAAAAAAATAAAACAAGATTCTGGGTTAACTTTCCCAGAAGAATTAATGTATTTGATCCGTAAGGGTCGAACTCATGGATTTGTTACTCATAAAGAAATTCTGCAAGCATATAGCGAGCCAGAAAACGATCTAGAGATGATCGACGCCTTTTTGCGTTATCTAGGACAAATCGGTGTTGAAATCCGTGACGCTAAACCACTGCTTGAAATCCCAGCCGTTGATGACGGTAAGAAGAAAGCCACTAAAGACGATGAGCTATCTGGTATCTCTGAGGACTCGGTCCGGATGTATCTACGGGAGATTGGACAATATCCCCTATTAACAGGAGACGAGGAAGTCAAGCTTGCTAAGAGAATTGAGCGAGGAGATAAATCTGCCAAACGTCGTTTAGCAGAAGCTAATCTTCGTCTTGTGGTATCTATTGCTAAGAAATATATCGGGCGTGGACTGTCCCTGTTGGACTTAATACAGGAAGGAAACTTAGGACTACAACGAGCAGTCGAGAAGTTTGACTACCATAAAGGATTTAAATTTTCGACTTACGCTACCTGGTGGATTCGCCAAGCAATTACTCGAGCTATTGCCGACCAAGCCAGAACTATTCGTATTCCAGTTCATATGGTTGAAACGATCAACCGTTTTATGCGAGCTCAGCGCGAGTTACAACAAGAACTCGGTCGTGAACCGCTCAACGAGGAGCTAGCCAAGAAACTTGGAGTCGAAATGGATAAGCTTGAACACATCCAACGAATTAGTCAGGAGACTGTTTCTCTTGAATCCCCTGTTGGTGACGACGGTGACTCAACTCTTGGAGACTTTATCGAAGACAAACAAGCAATGTCTCCGGAAGAGCAGGCAATATATCGTCTAATGAAAGGGCATGTTGAAGACTCGATGTCGATACTTACTCCGAGAGAACAAAAAATCCTTAGAATGCGTTTTGGCTTAGAAGATGCAGGACACGCTGGCCGAACTCACACACTAGAGGAAGTCGGTAAAGAATTCGGTGTTACCCGTGAACGTATCCGCCAGATCGAAGCTAAAGCATTGCAGAAATTAAAGAAACACGAAGAAGCCAGTAAGCTACGAGACTACTTAAATTAGATATTTATCGAAGATAAGCTAATCGTTGGACTTCTGCACAAAGGTAGACACTTCTATGTACAACTATAATTTTTTGCTACGCTCAATATATGGCCAGCCACGCTTTAGAAGAAATATTGCAAAAAAGTATATTTGAAGTCTCTGAACTAGAAAACCTGTCAGAGGAAAAGAAACAAGAGATTTTTGAACAGTCGTATGAAACTGTTATGAACCGAGTAATGATACGTATTGCCGATCTTCTCGATGAACATGGTATCGATAAGCTAAAGGAATTAATTGATGAAGCTGACGCAGGAGCAGTGCATCAATTTTTCGAATCTAATAATATAGACATCGATCAGATCGCTAGCTCAGAAGCGCTAGCTTACAAGGTCGAGCTGGCAGCACTAACTGATACACTTCACGGACAGAGTCTGGCTTCTTAAAAGATGAGTGAGGGGAGGAATATAGTTCCACGAGAAAGCATGGAGATTATCGATGCGGAGTGGAAAGAGACGACCGAGGATGTTGTTGAGCATCCTTCATCGGATCCAGCCCCAGAAGAGCCAACTTCTTTAATCACACCAGAGAAAGCAGATAGTGTAGTTGAGGAAAAGAGTAAACGCCAAGAAATATTACTTAATGCCAAAGACGAAGCTTTAAGAAAAAGTCGCGAAGAAATAGCTGAACGCTACAAACTCGGTGAGGGTAATGTACTGACGCGGTTCATCAGGCAGACAAAAGCCATTTTTGCAGGTGAATTTTCTGATCTTAAAATATCCGAAAACCTTGCCGAAGCTTCACCTGAGAACCAACAAAGAGAACTCGGTAAAGCTTTCAGATTGATAGGGCGAGACGGTGCGCTTAGGTTAGGAAAGGTTGCGGCTAAAACAGGCGTAGCAGGGGGGATTGGAGCAGGAATAGCTGCTGTACTAGGTGGAACAATCGGTTCGCCGGTATTCCTTGCTGCACTGGCGGGAGGGGCAGCAACAAGGGGTGCCTTCGAACTCTATCGTCATTTTAAGAAGGACGAGAGAGAAGGTCGTTCTAAAGTAATCGAATCCAGATCTAAAGTTTTAGCTGAGGCAGCTAATCTTCAAGTTAACGCCACCGCCTTATATAAAGAAAGGGAAACTGCTAACGACGAGCGAATCGAAGAGATTGATCAGCAGCTCGAAGATTTACATACTTACTTAATTGATTTAACTCGCTATGAAAGCTATCAGGCACTGTACGCAAACAATGATCCAGAAAAAGAGCTGGAAACCTTGGCGCGCGTAAATAATCTCGGACATGAGAAGATGAGGCTAGAAAAAAAGCGAGAGAAGATTGCCGATCTTGTTGCCGCTGGCGGATCATTACTGGGCGGAATGGTTGGTCACGCGGTTCAGTCAAGCCTGTTAGCGACGGAATCGGTTAGTAAACAGACCGGATTCTGGGCTGATTTCGACAAAGATGGGGTGAAGCATTTTGTACAACGAGTGAATATTGCTGACGTAGTAAATCCTAGTCCTGAGTTTGCGCAACAGTTAGAAAGATCGGGAGGATTCGTCTTTAATTACAGTGGAGGTTCGGCCATGGCTGAACACGGGGCAAAAATTGCCGCTCAAGTAACAGAAGGGGTGCTCAGTAATGGCTCAAGCGTACACGTGATAAACGGACTAAATGAAAGCGTATTCAAAAACCTGATACTTCAGGGTAACCCGCAAATCGCTAGAGACGCAGCGATTGCAGCTGGCTCAATCTGGAAGGAAGCAGTGCCGATAGCCGCTGGACACTTATTAATGATGGCGGACTTCTTTTCGACAACAAAGAAAAAGGAAGGGGAGGACGGGACCGCTCGGTCTGCAAAGCCAAGCACTGACGCCGAAAGCAGAAGTCAGCCTGAGCTGCCGGGTGTTGAGAGGAAAGCTTTGCCAGGACGCAAAAAGCCGGAAGACGAAGATGAGGCTACCGTCATCGATAGCCAACCTACTGAGGAAGATACTTTTTATCCAGGCCGCGACGCCGAGGCCTACCAACTGAAAGAAGATATGAGCAGGAACAATGGTAATGAGATTGCCACCCACGAAAGAGACGCTATCGCCAAATTAAGGGAAAGAATTAAAGCTGAAAATAAAGCGAACAAGGAAGCGAATCTAAGGAATAATTCATCAGAGACCCAGAAGAATACATTCTAGGATTTAACGAAACACTTTAGTTATTTAATGCTCGTACTATCTCATTGGGTGTTTTATATTTCAAGACTTTTCGGGGACGATTGT
>JANLIQ010000023.1 GCA_024654065.1 Candidatus Berkelbacteria bacterium
CTGACCGAGTAAGAGTTGGATGGCAGAGTTAGATACAATCGCTTTGCCGTAGGCGTTGTCGATAAAGTCTTCGACGTCCTGACTAATAACCGTTACACCAAGGAAGTACTTTCGGGCCCGTTTGGTCATTGCATTTAGAAACTTAGCTGTGTCTTCAAAGCGCATCATCCACCAAGCCTCATCAATAATGAGAAGACGTTTTTTCAATTGGCCTTTTACCCGAGCCCAGATGTAATTCAGCACGAGATACATCGCCAACGGGCGAAGCTCATCCTCCATATTTCGAATTGAGAAAACGGTAAATTTATTGGTTAGATCGATATTAGTTGGCGAGTCAAACAAGTTTGAAAAAGATCCTTCAGAGAACTTTACTAACCGGTTTACTAGTTGTTCGGCCCCAGTCATATTCGACAAAACACCAACCAAGTCAGTCAGTAATGGTGGCGGGTTGTTCTGGGTTGCCGGATCAATCGAGATATCCTTCATGGCGTAGGTCTCGTAAAGCGCTTTGTCTAGTAAGGCGTCTTCTTCTGCATTTAAGCCACCAGCCATTAAGCTAATTAACCCATGTAAGCCGGCAATCGTGGTGCGCAGAACATCCTCACCCGCTTCAGCCGAGTCGGCCGAAACATATTTTGGTAGATCAAACGGGTTAATTTTCTGAGCTGAATTTAGGGAGATATCAATATAGGTACCCCCGATAGTTTGCGAAAGTGTTTCGTACTCTCTCTCTGGATCGACAACGATTACTTCCGCACCGAGCATTAGCGTTCGCAGAGCCTCGAGCTTAATAGCATAAGACTTACCAGCACCACTCTTAGCAAAAACAACTTGGTTGGCGTTCTCCATTCGGAAGCGGTCAAATAATACCAGAGAGCTGTTATGTAGGTTAATGCCGTAGAGCACGCCGTCGTGATGAGATAGGTCCTGGCTTGAGAAGGGGAAGGTAGTTGAAAGCGAGTCGGTGTCCAAATTGCGAACAATCTGCAGCTCGTCGTAAGCCAGCGGCATTGTCGTACTAAAGCCCTCCTCCATCTGAAGTAGGGCGGGTTTGGAGTAGACAAGCATTCCGCCGAGAGTTGTCTCGATTTGTTTAGTTAGGGTTTGCAAGTCTTCAGGCGTTTTAGCGTAGATAGTAAAGTAAAGCGAGTATTGAAATAGGCGAGTCTCTCCTTTTTGGAGGGTATCACGTAATTCTTCAACGTCACCAATGGCTGTCTCTAACTCTGGATTACGAACTAACCCCTTTTCCTGTTCGATCTGTAGACTTGATTGGAGCTGAGTAGTCTTGCGACGCAACTGGTTCATTACCAACGCAGACTCAAGCGGATAGATGAACATCGAAACATCAATAGTGGCGTCAAAGTTGTAAATTGGTGACAACCAGCCGGAGTATAGATAGCGCGGGTAAGTAAAAACAAACATCGTCCGGGCGTAAAACGAACCGATTTGAAGAAAGCTTGGAGATATAGACATACCGGCAGGGGAGATAATATCTAAAACGTCGGCCAACCCCTTCTTAAAGATATCCATTTCGGTGTCAGCGGCGCTCTTGGCTTCCTTGGGACTAATAGAAGCCATAATCTCACTCAAAGATTTTTTCTTAGTGATGACTGGTTCGGCCTCGCTAACCAGTGGGGCTTCGGGTAGTTTGCTTTCTTTGGTCGGAGGTAGAACCGAGGGAGCTTCTGTAACTGGTGCCAACTCACCTGCCTGAGCGGCCTTAATAACATCAGTTACAACGTTTGTTATCTGGTCGTCGTTTTTACCTTTCTTGATCACCGCACCTGTCAACTGTTCAATATCTTCAATGTGTTGAGTGGTAGATTCCTCAGGGTTGTAGGTGTTGTAATAAAGCTCAATCAGCTCGGCTGACTCCATTTTTTTGGCTTGGACTCCAAGAGACTCTAGACGGCTAGTAACAATCTGAGTTTTTTCTTCCAGTTGAACCTTTAGCTCCTCAAACTCCTGAACCGTGTAAACGGTATCCTTGCTCTTTTTGCCACCAAGGATCTTGTCTATCCAGGTCTGTTTAGTGGTCGAAACACCGGGGTTTTTGTTGTGAGGGACGATAACATAGTATGAACGATCCATAATGTTTACTTCATTAGAAAGACGTTCAATGAAGTCTATGTAATCAGTGATCTGAACTTTTATTAGTTCGTTCTGCTCATCGGCGCCGATGTTTTGTAGTTTGGCAATATAACGACTTAGGTCTACCCTTCTTCCCTGAATGGCTATCTGGACAGGGAACTTTAAGGCGTTCAAGAAGCTACGGAACTGGTAGATAACAGCGTCTTGTTCCTTCTGGCTACGTAACTCGATTGAAACCGGCTTAACCTTAACGACTTGGCGAATTGAGCCGTCGTTTAAGACAACGACATCATCGCGGATCTCAGAGATTGCTACGTACTGCTGAGTGGACGAAGGACTGGCCTTCCTGGAGCTGGGTTTATTAGACATCTTGGTTCTCCGACTTAGTTCCAGACGTATCTAATACACCGACAATATCGCGAACACGGGCCTTGTCAAAGTCTTTGTGTGGAGCCTCTTCCTTCACCTCTTCTTTGACTACGATATGGGTTGAGCGCTGGTATTGGCCCTTCTGCCAAACTCTAGTTTTTGGTCTCTGGAGGTAACGTACTAAAGAGCCCAGGAAGAAGATAAATGGACGGTCTTGGACCTTAATAAAAGCTAAAGCAAACGAAAGCAAACCAACAGGAACGGCAACTAACCAAAACAATGGGCGTAAAAACGTTCCTGAGGTCCAGTTATTGAGTAGATAGATAAATAACCCACCAAAGAGTAGATAAAAAAACTGTACCAAGGTCAACGGCCCAATGACCTTGTCTTGCATATCTATGTTCTGCGGTACTTTAACTTCCAGAAAAACCCTCCTCTAAAACAATATCTCCGTTTTAGAGTCGCAATTCAAGAATATCGTTCTAATCTTTTCGAAACAGCCAGAAGAAGTCGAACCAACCGGCTTGGGGTTTTGGTGGCGGGTTCTTCTTGACCTGCTCGACGGGCATCTGGGGCCGTTTCTCAGACATCCAGGAGACCAGCGCCAGCTCTTCGGGGAAGTCCCCTTCGTAGTCTCCGCCCCAGCCGCTGGTAATGTTGGTCATGAGGTTTTCGTTATGAAGCGCTTCGCGCAAGTGAACAAAAACATGGAAGCGGTTCTCGAGCTTAGGGTTGTCAATAAAAAACGTCTCCTTGGCTTGATTGTCCATACTTTCAAAATTGTCGAGCAGGTCAGCAGTTTCTAGACCAGACTGCTCGACAAAGCTTTTGAATGTCCCGTCGGATCGAACATATTGGGCGATAAAGTCCGGCATCGCTTCTTGACGAATTATCTTAGCTAGCTTTTCGGGCGGCTCGTGCTTGTATTTCTCAGCTAGGTGAACGACATAAGGTGAGATTTCGTTGGGGGCCATCTCGCTAATTATCTCGCTTGCTTGATGCCAGGACTCGTTATCGGTGCCGCTGATCAGCCAATCCAAGCGATGACCGGCCTCGTGCAGAATGTGGTGGAGTTTCTGCTCTTCGTTAAGCTTACTGAACTCGACTCGGTCAACAGTCACGACACCGTTTCGCCCAAGCTTGGCAAAAACCCTGTCTGGCCGATACTCGAGTTCGTCCTCTTCGGTCTCGGTTTCGACCTCGGGATTCAGGTTGCCGTAACACAGTTCGGCTATTAACACCTTTAAACGGTTACGGTCGATATTAATGCCACGCTCCTGAAACTTTGCCACCACTACCTCTTGTATCCGCTCGAGTTCGTCCGGCTCTTGCTCCACCGCATCCGGGCGTTCTAAGAGCTCGGACATTAGCTATCAGCCGACGGCTCAGTATCAGTCGGTGTATCAGAGACGTCCGCTTCGGCCGGTAAAGTGGCTGGTGCGGCAGGGGTGGATGTGGCTGGATGATTAGTGACGGCAGACTGCTCGATATTGATGTTGGTCGTCGACGTCGGTGATTGAGATGCGGGCACGGCTGAAGGCACATCTTGCTTGCTAGCAATGGCCCTAGCCAGAGACGAATTGTCGATATGTAGCAAGCCCTGCTCCCTGGCGATGAGTTTGGGCAACTGACCTAGCTGTCCCATAAGGGAAGCTCGCAAGCCCTTCGGGTCTTTATTGATGGTCGTCTGTATACCGTTGATTACCTGTTGTCCGAAGGCGGCAATTACCTTAGGGTCGGTTATCCCGAGCTTTTGAAGATGTGGCGCTATAACACCGCCAATTGACTGAACCGCGTCACTTGTTGATCGGCCAACCGTCTCGGCCAATCGATTAATCTGATCATCGCTGAACTGGGCCGCTTCGCTAGCCATCTCTTGGCCGGTTCGATCGATGATCTCGCCTCGAGCGACTAAGGCTCGTAGGGCGCTAACATCGCCGCCATTGGCAGCAGCGCTGACTAGCTCGTGGATTAGTTTGCCACCGCCCTCGTTCATCAAGTGGCCGATCTGTGCGTTAATTGCCTCACCAACCTTACCTGACAGAAGCTTGCTAACATCGCCGCCGCTGGCAGCGGCATGAGCAATTAATTTCTTGCTACCGATAGTCTCCATTAAGGTCTGGGCGTGTTCCGCGAGCTTGTTGAACATCGCCTCATTTTGGGGGTTCTGGATTTGAACAGGGTTGGTGACAAAAACCTTCATTGGCTTACCGCCCGGAGGTGGTGGATCGTCGTCAGGTGGCCGATTTGGCCCACCAGACGCTGCCGCACCAGACGGTACTGGTGTAGCCTTACTACCACCAGGCGGAATGACATGCCCCGCGATATCAGCTTCTCTGAACGTAAAACTTCCATTAGAAGAGATCGCCTCCTTAAGGTACTTGAGAGTAAGTTCGTTCTTATCGCTTAAGGAGAGGTCGGTATTTCGAGTGCGGCTTATAACCTCTTTATTAACTGCCTCGTAGACTTCTCGCATTACACCGTGCGATCGCCAACCGGAGTCATGCCCGGCGAGGCCGTTTTCGTTGACGAGCCCCAATACCGAAGACTGTAAGGAGCTTTTATTGGTTCTGCCCGCGAGGCTCAAGATATCCTTGTCGGATATCTTCCCCGTACTTAAGCCCGCCTTGATAGCTGCCCAAACCGGACGATCACCACCCTCCTTCTTTATCATGACGTCGTCAATTAGTTTTTGGATGTCTCCGCCTCGAGCAATGTAATCATTAACGTCATCGATTCCAGCGTTAACTTCCGATTTGCGACCAGACGCGATACCCCGAATGCCTGTACCGCCGGCGTAGAGACCAAGCTTTTGCGCCGCCCAGTTCAGCGGTACGAACGGCACGTCCTCGGCTTTAGTTGAATTAAACTCAACCTTCCGGTCAGTGGCAGCCTGTTTCATCCGATCTTGGTATCCGGCGTAGAAAATTTCTGGGTTACCAACGATCGTTGCGTACTTGCGCCATGGGTCGAGGCTTTTGCCGCCGCTCTTAGCTCTCTCTCGCCAGTTCTTGCGGCTATTCTTCAGTCTACGAGCTTCTGCTAGCGCCCCCGCACGATCTCCGCTTGCCTTCAGAGAATCGATCTTAGCGCGTGACGCAGTTTCTTTGCCGGTCCAGTACTTGCTGGCACGGTTCTTCATCTGTTCAGCCGTGAAGCCAAGCACATTCTGCGGCGTAGTTTTGGCCATGCCGAAGGCCTTTTTGGCGGCACCAGCGATATCAACCGCACCCTTGGTGATCAGGCCGGGCAGTTTCAGAATGGCGGTGGCCGTCAGGAAGATAATAACCATGTTAATAAGATTGGAGGCATCGAGTGAGCCAGTGGTATTTGGCGGATCAACAGTAACGGTTACATACCTAATGAGTAAGGCGGCGGCTATAAAAACGATCGGCAACATAAAGATTTGCCTCAACATCATATCCCACCATTTTGTAAACCATTGCTGTTGACCGGGGACACCATACATCACGAACGCTACTGGAGCTAGCACTGTTAGGCCGTATATATAGACCAGTCGTTTTACCATTCCCCACGCAAATACCACCGTCAGGAAAAGCATGTAGATGGCGAAAATCAGTAGAACCATAAAGGTTAGTGGAAAGGCGGCTGCAAGGACAAAGTTGATAGCCCCGTTCTCAAAAGCCGTCATACCTATTTTGTCCATAAATGCTGCAACAAATTGACCTGCCGTTTTAATAGAGGTTGGGGGGATAGCTGTTGGGTTGCTTGCAATATCAAAGGCGAATAACTGCAAGGCCTTAGCAACATCCAGGACGAATCTGATAAGCAATAAGCTTGCGTTAGCTCCAACCACCCCAATTACTAAACCTGGCAGGGCTTTCTTGGCGGTGTAAGTGTTGATGTTGAGGTGAAGAATATTGGCAAAAGCAATGGCTAGAAGGGCTAAAATGACAATTATATTTATTAGCCCAAGCGAAAACTTCCAGGCGTCAACAAATCCCTTGTTTGGGCCTGTCCCAGCCAGGTTACTCTCTAGTACCCCAATCTGGTCTCCCGCATCCTGGGTGGCCTTGCTAAGAGGGGCGTAAATTCCATCGATGATATTCTGAACAACGCAGGCAAAGATTTTTACCACAGCACGTCCAATACCATCTCTTAAGATGGCACCAATATCGACGCACCCATCTTTGGAAGCGTTGTATGGCACGCTATTAACCGATACTCCCCAATACTGTGGCCAGCCGGAGTCAGGAACAATACAATTGCCGTTTAGAAAGCGGGCATCCCCACTATGTCCGGTCTCGCTGTAGTGTTTCTTGTCAGCCCCACTGGGACCAACCGTATAAACAGCTTCTCCCGCATTCTTGCAACTCCACTCGCCCGCCGCTTTAGGCACATGAAAGGAGGTGTAGCCAAACAGTTTGTCTAAGTCCGCGTTACTAATATCAAAATCATGCGTTAGTTCGGTGAACTTACCCTTCAAGATTCCGGTCCGGTCCTTATCAAAAACAACATTCTCCGCCTGGTTGTCGTCCGCTAGTATATAAAGGTCATTTATTTTTTCGCCAGCTTCATCATCTCCAGCGGAAATGTCGTAAGCTTCGAATATGTACCAGTCCACGTTTTTCCACTGAATCGGTAACGCCGAGCCCCCGATGATAGGGACGACTATTGGTACTTCGGCCCCAGATCCTTCGGCGCCGATGTGGGTAAGCTGAAACCTAATTTTGGGTCGATTAACCGTTCGGTCTCCATTGACGATTGTGTATGGTGGCTTGCCCTGCTCTTCGAAACGGCGGAGATTTAGCGTCCCTAGACTCTTATTACCAAACCACTCCTGTGCCTTCACAGCGTTAATTCCAGAGGAACCCCCTGCAGGATCGTAAGTAGCCGACTCTTCTGAGCAGTCTTTTTCTCCGGAAGGTTGGGTTGCTAGGACAAAGTAGTGGTACTGACCTGCGGGAGGGGTGTCTGTCAGCTTCACAGAGTTAAGAGTACCGTTCACTGTCGCACTCGTAACAGGATCACCGTACTTGCTTTCACTTGAGATGGACCTGTAGAGGTAGGCGGTAAAGTTTGTTGAAAGAGTTGAGCCAACCGAGACCGTAACACTGGCCACGACGGGAACACCGGTACTCCAGGTAGCGTTGACTGTTATCCCTGAACTTCCACGACAAATTTCATTAAGCGTTTGGTCTGCTGCCAGAGCGACGGGAGTCTTTAGCGGCAATAGGGAAACAGTTAGCCATCCATAAAAAAGGCTGCTTGCTAACACCGCAACCAGGGCAGTTGCTACCAACACCCTCCTTAGTGACATGAATTAATACTACGGCCTAGAAACCCTTACCGCAACTAGAGGCAAGCCATACAGACTTTAAGAAAATTTTATTGTCACACCCCGTACGCCTAATGCGGTATACCACGTTAGGCGCTTGTTAAATGAACTACAGAAATTCTCGACAGACTATTGCCTCTAATGAATCATCTCTCTTGGCTGATACTAGTTGTTATCGTAAATGATATGTTCCAAGACTTCTGTCGATGTAATAATTGGAATATCCAAGTACCGCTCAATGACTAGAAGGTCTTTGTCGCCAGAAACGATAAAGTCGGTTTTTGCTATTTTAGCGACAGCTAGGACATGGTCGTCATCTGGGTCACGAGAAATAGTGGGAAGATTTGGCGGTGTATTCACAACAACGAAAGTGGTACGAACAATGCTTTCAACTCTACCAAGCTGCTGACTATTAAATCCGAATTTGACACCAAGAATTCTGGTTAGCTCGCTAATCAGACGCTCGGAAGTTACACCCTCAACCTTTCCGTCCACAACCAAATCGAGAATCCGAGCAGGTTTGCCACCTATGGCAAAGGCCGACACGAGAATGTTCGTGTCGAGCACTACTTTCATCTGGAGCCGTTAACTGGCGAAAAACGAGCGATCAGCGGCACCTACTTACCAGCACGGAATTCAGTGACCAATTTGGCGACATCGGCTTCGGTCTTGACGCCCAATCTCTTGGCCTGTGCTCGTCCGTATCTGTAAAGCTCGTCGAGCTCGGCTTGGTTTGACAAGTAACTTCTAGCCGCTTGACGGAAAAAGTCACTTCGTGTTCGTGCCGACAGACTGGCCGAATGATCGATTTGCTTGAGCAGGGGCTCGGGCAATGAAATGTTGATAACTTTTGACTTCATATATACAAACTTTACCCAAACATTATACACTGTCAATAGCAGGGCTACTAGCCAACAGGGTAACCAACAGACTAGCGAATACAAATAACTTCAATCGGCAACTCTAATTTCGTCCACGACCGATCGGCGGTAATAACCGAACAGTGTCGGGCAGCTGCCGTGGCCAAGCAGACTTTATCGGCGAGAGAGATATCTTTCTCGTTGCCTGAAAAATTATCGACACACGCCTTGAGATCGCTCTGGCTAAAAGGCAAGATTTTGAGTTGCAGCTTTCTGAAAGTTTCCACTCCAAATGTCTTGCCGGGAAACAGTCGTCGTAATTTGAGAATAGTTTCCGCAAGATTGACGGCACTAATCGCCAGGGGCTCGTTTAAAAATTTGGCCAACTGCTCGCCACCTGGCTCGTCGTTGACATAGGCGATTAGCGCCGAAGAATCAAGCAAACGCATTAAATCCCTTCGCGTTTGGCCTCGGCTCGTCTCTCGGCTATTAATTCTTCTGAAATCATTCGGCCAGTCACTGGATAGCTCATATGAGACAATTCTTTTTGGAGTTTTTCCCATTGATCGAGTGGTTTCTCCAGTACCAGACGGCGACTCGATACTCTCACCGTCAATGCCGCTTTCGGCTCCAACCCGAATAACCGCCTGGCCTTGGCCGGTATCACTATCCGCCCATCCTTACCCATTTTCGTTCGTAAAAGTAAATCACCCATGACAATTCTAGTATATGTCAGATTTTAAGAATGTCAAATTAATATCTCTTCTTGTCGACAAGATGAGTCAATGTCGGTAGAATTATCTTAATCTCATTCGAGGAGTTTGTACCATGAAAACATGGATTTCTGTCATTCTCGCCACTATTGCGATCGCACTTGGCGCCGTCACCCCAGTTTTTACGTCCTGGGGTTGCGCCTCGACGCAGTCGAAAAAAGTCGCTGGTGATCGCCAGCAACCACCTGAAGCCCCTATCGTCACCACTCTTTCATCAGCCAAAGATAACGTCGCTTCGACATCAGAGAGCAGTATCGTCGAACCTGCTACCGGCCACCAAGCCGTATCTAATGAGGTCGACCCATCTCAAGAAGGAGTGAATAAGCCCGAAGAAGGAGAACCAGCGGTCTCAAGTAGACCAGACCCCAGCTTCCTTTACGCCGGTGGCACAAAATGGGCACGTGTTGGCGTCGGCCTGGTCTCTAACCCAGGAGATGACCTAGCCCAGCTCGGCTACCAGGAGATAACCTTCCTGCCCAACGGAACTTACGAGTGGGAGGGATGGATCTTATTCACAAACTTCAAGAAGTTGGGGCACTACGAGCTTCGTGGCCCGGATGTTTACATGAGAGACACGGAGGTTCTCTGGATGAGGGACGACAAGAACAAGGCAGTCGACATCAAAGACCTCATTTGGAACGACGAGACATATGCGAAATATCGTGTCGAAGGTGAGTTGGGACCTGTTTTGGAAGTATTGGGGGGAGGAAATTGGGTCTACATGGCCAACTATCGTTACGACTGGAAACGCCACAGGGTGGTTGACCAGTACGACGAAATTGTCCCAATTCCTAAGTGATGAGCGCAGGGTCGATTCAATGGGCTGGAGGCCTCACTTCCAGCCCGTTTCTTATGGTTTGTAAAGTGGGTCGAGTTCTAGCACTCTGGTTTTGAGTTCAGGGTGGAATTCGCTGGCAAGTATTGTGATATCGCGCGAGCCGGGATTGAGCTCGTACGCCCGGTCGATAATTATTCGCAGGGTCTCTTGGTCGCTGTTCTTTAGTCGCTTGGCTAAGCTGACCAATTTTCGCTCGTCAGTTTGAGTGGCGACATAGCGAGCGATATTTGCAACTCGTTCCTGCTGGCTAGCTTGCTCGATCCGACCAACCTCGTTATTGATAGCGTTAACTGTTGCGGTCCGCCAGGAATACAATCCGGCGACAACCACAAGCGCACCTAGATAAAACCAGAATCTACTCGACATTCTTTAATCTCGACATATTTACTTGTAAAAGCTATATTTACCTAATAAAACCGGGTGGGGTGCCGACCAAACGTGAAAGTCGTTTCTTAAGTACTCCTCGGTTTTTATTTTGATTAACTCAATCTCCATCCAGCATTTCTCGATTTATCATATCAACAAGAAATGGGGCAAAATCCGACAAAATGACTAGCTGACGCTTCAGGGCGATTAGCAGACACGACTTGGCTTGGGCGACCCGTTCAGGATTCTCCGCTTCTCGAATGGCCGACTTTTCGTACTCCAGAAATTGATCAGCAAAGTCATGCCAGAAGAATTCGTATATCTCTTCAAGAGCTACAGATAGCTTAAGAGCGGTAAAGCTCTTCTCGTTTTTTGTTTCTAGTTTTACTAACTTTTCAAAAAACTTTTCCTCGGTGTGATCGAGATCCTTTGGTAGCTCAGCTTTTGCGCCCGATGACTCCATCACTACAAAACGAGTGGCGTTCCAAATCTTAGTAGCAAAATTACGGTATTTAATAATTTTTTGTTCTGAGTAACGTTGCGGTGTACCAGGAGAATTACCGCCAAGCAAGCTCATACGAAGGGCGTCAGAACCGTATTTTTCGATCATTGTCATCGGGTCCATTACATTTCCCTTGCTCTTACTCATCTTCTCGCCCTTTTCATCAAGAACGAACCCATGGAAGTAAACCTGCTTAAACGGAATCTTACCCGTGAGGGCTTCGCTTAACATGATCATCCGAGCAACCCAGAAAAATATAATCTCAGGAGCTGTTTCAAGGAAACTTGTTGGATAGTAACGCTGCAAGTCCGGTGCCTCAACGTTCGGCCACCCAAGCGTAGAGAATGGCCACAATCCAGAGGAGAACCAAGTATCTAGAACGTCCGGATCCTGAGTTAATTTTTGTTCGCCAGCTTGTGTCCGAGCTTTTTCAAGACTGTCAGCGACGTAAACCTTACCGTTTTCGTCGTACCAAGCTGGGATCTCGTGTCCCCACCAAAGTTGACGACTAATGCACCAGTCGTGCAGGTCTTTCAGCCAGTGAAAGTACAGTTTTTCCAAATTCTTTGGAGTAAATTTAATTTCACCAGACTTAACTGCCTTAATCGCCGCCTCCTTGATTGCAGTGGCTTTCATGAACCATTGCGGCAGAATCTGTGGCTCAATTTTACCGCCGCCCCGGTAGCTGACGGCCACACGGTGACGATAGTTCTCATCGACTTTAACGAGCAAGCCCTTATCTTGAAGCTTTTGGGCGATGTCCTTTCTTGCCTCATCAATTTTTCGTCCCGCAAACTCACCAGCTATGGGCAGTAATTTTCCAAATTGATCAATGACCTGAACTTTATCTAATTTATGACGGGACGCGATCTCAAAATCGGTCTTGTCGTGCCAGGGAGTGATAGTCATCACACCGGTACCAAACTCGGGGTCGACGGCCTCGTCCTTGATTATCGTGGCGGTAATTTTACCGTTAATCCACTCGCACTCAAAGGTAGCGCCGTCAATGTAGCTGGCGTAGCGCTTGTCAGTTGGGTGCATCACCACATACTTATCACCAAACTTGGTTTCTGGCCGGGCAGTACTAATCTCGAAAGGACCAAACTTAAAGGTGTAAAAGGGCGTGGTTTCCTCTATATGTTCAACCTCGTCATCAGAGATAGTGGTCTGCATTCTTGGATCCCAGTTAATAATGAGCTCGGATTTATAGATCAGCCCCTTTTCGTAGAGACGAACGAATGCGGTCCGGACAGCCAGTTTTGAGTGTTCGTCCATTGTAAAACGAAACCGGTTCCAGTCGGCCGACAAGCCAAATCTTTTAAGGGAAGTCTCGACTCGGGGCATATAATACTTGACCCACTTCCAGACTTCTCCCAAAAACTTCTCTCGGCCAATTTGGCTGCGGCTCAACCCTTTTTCTTTCTGGATTTTCTTTTCCACTAAGGCCTGGACAGCAATTGCGGCGTGATCCATGCCGGGGAGCACCAGAACATCTTTACCCAAGCGACGTTGATGGCGGGCGATCGTATCCTGAATGCCGTAGGTGAGCGCGTGACCCAAGTGCAAGTCGCCCGTAACGTTCGGTGGCGGAATAACAATCGAGTACGGCTCACCCTTGCCCGACGGCACAAACTGCCCCTCGGCTTCCCATCGAGCGTAAATATCCGGTTCTTTAGTGTGATCGTAACGAGTAGGGATTTCAGGCATATGTAAGCTATCCGAGTTTCGCCTTTTTCCACCAATATGGCTGGACTTGTTTCAGGGGAACGGAGTGCCATTGAGTAGGGTCGTCTTCTTGGGGAATGGCGACTTGGACATCTTCGCCAAACGAGAAAAAGCGCTCCTGACAAATACCGCAAGGCGTGTAAACAATAACCCGACCAGTCCTGTTGTCATTAGCAATGCAGATTGATGCAAGAATTCTTTTTTTTAGCTTCTGGGCCTCACAAATTGGTCCGGTCTCCGCACACAAGCAGGCTTGATCGTGTGGGCTATCTACTGAAATACCGGTTAGTATCTGACCGTCTTCGGTGTAGCAGGCACTCGCTGCTTGATCCGGATGCTGCGTCAACAACTTTCGGGCTTCTTCGTACAGTTTTTGATCTACTTCCATTCTTTTATTGTACCCCTGAACCTGGAAAAGTCGAGGCCGGGTTTCTCCATTTATCTTCCCACAGCTTTTGAAATTGGTCTTGGGTTAGCTCCGCCTGACGAAGGATTGCACTAAAAGTTCCTGGGGCGATCGGTTGGTTGTGTATGGAAATTGTAATTCCCCGGCCGTCGGGATGCTTGAGACGCTGATGGCTACCAGTCTGCCTACTAACAGTAAAACCCCGAAGCTGAAAAAACTTTGACAATTCTTTTGGCCTAATCTGCCCAAGCCGCCCCATTAGTTAGCGGCTAATCTTTGCTCCGGCTGGAAGTTGAGCTCGAAAGGTTGTCACTAGCGACCCTGGACTTTCGATCGGCACCTCGGTCCCTTCTTCGGTGAGTGACTCCAGGTGGAAATTAACCAGCTTCTCAATTGCTTTCTGGGCTTCATCGGCGGTGTTGGCTTCGGTAGCAACTCCCAGCACCGGCACATAGGCCGTATAACAAACATCCTCGGTTCCAAGCCGCTTCTCTCGGTTGATAACAGTAGTGTAGCTAGTTGCTTTAGCTTTCATTGAAGCCATTGTACACCCCATATCGGTCGGGGAGTAGGCAAAAGAGACAAATACGGAGTTTGAACAAAGCTGAGCGTAATTTGAGCTCACATATTGACAACTATTCTCATGTTTAGTATATTTTAGTCACTATGAGTCAACTGAAGTTAGCAAAAATGTACACGCCAGCGGAGGTGGCCGAAGTTTTGCAGGTCGAGAAGAATACGATCTATCGACTAATCGGCCGTGGCGAAATAATCGCCAAAAGAATTGGCCGCGTTTACCGTATTCCATACAGTTCGATCGCCTTCACCCAAACCGGGCTGGATTTTGACCTGCTCCAAGCCGATGCCGAGGATCGCCGGAACCTAGGTGAGATCGAGGCGGCCTTGGTGCAAGCACGCCAGTAGCAATGAGCAAGACGATTAGGGTCTTTGTGGATTCTGACGTCGTTATCTCCGTGATTATTTCCCAGACCGGCGCTGCCGGCCTGCTTATCAACGATGACCGAGTCGACAAGAGAATTTCCGATTACTCCCTGGAGGAGTTGGATAGTGTTGTTAAGCGGTTAAAACTTAATCAGGCGCTGCTCGAACGAATTCTCACCAAGACTATTGCGGTCGACCTCGATATGTCGAAGCTGAAAATACAGCGACGTTTTACCAGTTTCGTTAATGACAAGAATGATGCCCATGTGATTGCCGGTGCAATAGTGGCTAAGGCGAAATTTTTGCTGACTTACAACCAGAAACACTACAATACGGATCAAATAAAAAACGAGCTTGGCATTACCGTCCTGACGCCAGCTCTTTTCTTGCAGTATTTACGTTCGCTAGAGAGATAGGTTTGGGTCGGCTACCAGCTCCTGCCAGGGTGTCGGCTGACCGTACAACGCATGGAAAACAGCCGCTGCTCCTATCATCGCAGCATTGTCGGTGCAGTATTTAAATTCCGGAACAAAAAACTTTATTTCTGAACCGAAAGTATGAACTGCCTGTTCCAGTCGAACCCGCAGATGTTCATTTGCCGCAACTCCACCGACCAGGCAAACAGATTTAACTTCAGGGTTTTTCTCTAATGCCCAAACAGTCTTCTTGGTAATTGTATCTGCAACCGTTTTTTGAAAGCTAGCGGCTACATCAGCTTTAATATGGCGAGGAATTGGATCGGGCAACTTACCAACTAATCCAGCTACGGCCGCTTTCAAACCGCTGAATGAAAACTCTAGGTTACCATGTTCGGGAAGTGAAATTGGTAGTTTGTAAGCATCTGCATTACCCTCTCTGGCCAGGTGGTCAATTGCTGGTCCGCCCGGGTATGGTAAGCCAAGTAAGCGAGCAACTTTGTCGAAAGCTTCACCAGCAGCGTCATCACGGGTAGCGCCAAGGTGTTGGTACTGAAGATGATTATCCATTAGAACAAGTTCGCTATGACCACCAGAGATGATCGCAATTAGGGCTGGTAGCTCTGGTTGGTTCTCACCCAACCAAGCGCTGTAAATATGCCCTTCGAGATGATTGATTGGGTAGAAAGGTTTGCCGGTCACTTGAGCGATTGTTTTGGCAGCCGACTGACCAATAAGTAAACACCCAATCAAACCCGGACCGCTAGTGACGGCAATTACGTCAAAGTCGAGTTTTTTGTTCTCGGTCGCCTGGTTTAGTACGTGGGTCAGGGCTTCAGTATGCATTCGGGCAGCAACATCAGGAATAACCCCACCGGTTTTAGCGTGGGTTTTAAGCTGTGAGGCAACGATATTGGTTAAGATGTTGAGTTTATCGTCGTCTGTTGCCTCAACAATCGCCGCCGCAGTTTCGTCGCAGGATGTTTCAATCGCCAGTACTCTCATATAAAGCCATTCTAGTCGATTACAGGTATACTTAACACATGTTCCAGTCGATGTTGCAGACTGCCTGGTGGGCGAAGTTTAAAGAGAGCGGTGGTTGGAAGTCAAAAGCTTACGGCTCGCTCTACGGGCTAACTCGACAGCTACCTTTTGGTCGATCAATATTATACTTTCCCGAGATTCCGCTCGATCTTGAGCATGGGATACCCTTTAACGACCAGGCGATCTATATCTCTAGAAGTGATGATGAAAAAGCACCAAAAGGTAGAATATTTACCCGCTTTGAATTCTTAGAATTTTGGACTCCAGAGCACGTACACAAGCTACTCCACGCAGGATTAGTAAAGGCATTTGAAGATGTTCAACCGGAGTACCGGCAGTGGGTACTGCTAGATAAGTCCGAGGAAGAGATCCTAAAAGACATGAAGCCAAAAGGGCGCTACAACATTAACGTCGCCAAGAAACACAATCTGAAAATTGAGTGGGGGATTTCTGATAAGTCGATTCAAATACTCTTCGATCTATATAACCAGACCGCCGCGCGAGCCAATTTTCAAGGTCGTGACCGACCATATTTCCAAAGACTTTCTAAAACCTTAGAAGAGAATAAGGTGGGAGATATCATAATTGTCTCTAAAAATAACGAGCCGCTATCTGCCCTGCTACTATCCTTTTACGGCGGAGTTTGTAGCTACTTGTATGGAGGCTCGGGTGGAGACAGAAGTCTAATGGCACCGTACCTGGCTCACTGGGAAGCAATCAAGCTTGCTAAGAAAAAGGGAATGGCTGTTTATGATCTTCTAGCAATTGCCCCAGAGGGTGAAGAAAAACACCCCCATTCAGGTCTAACTCGCTTCAAAACCCAATTTGGTGGCCAGTCGGTTCGACTTTTAGGCTCCTGGGACTTGGTTCATAGTAGATTTTGGTATACCATGTATCGGTTCGTTGAGAGACGACGAAGAAAGACTACCTCATGAGTTTAAAACGAAAATTACGACAGATTAGCCCAGATTGGTTGGTTAACTTTTACCATCTCGCTCGTGGTGTGGTAGCTGCCACGATCTATGGATTCCCGGCCAGAAAGCTCCGTGTTATTGGAGTAACTGGTACTAACGGCAAAACCACAACCGCTCATTTGATTACATCAGTTTTACAATCTGGTGGTCGTAAAGTCGGCTTGGCTTCGACGGTAGACTTCCAAATTGGAGATAAAGTAATTGAAAATAACCTTAAAATGACTACCGTCAGCCCATTTCTACTACAGAAATTGCTTTCGCAGATGGTCAAGGCTGGCTGTGAAGATGCAGTCATTGAAGTTACTTCTATTGGACTAGATCAGCATCGATTATGGGGTATCCCATTCCAGGTAGCAGTATTTACCAACTTAACGCACGATCACCTTGACTACCACCAGACAATGGAAAAGTATCGCCAAACTAAGGAACAACTTTTCGCTCACCGACCAGCACTATCCGTAATAAATATTGACGATCCAGCTAGTGAGTATTTTTTGCGTCATAGCGCCAACAGAACCGTTACTTACAGTTTGAAATCAAATGCTGATCTAGTCGGGAAGAAGATCTATCAAAGGGCAGGCGGGACCGACTTTGTTCTACTAGCTCGGGGCCATCAAGCTAGCATTTCAATTCCGATGCCGGGAGAGTTTAACGTTGCTAATGCACTGGCGGCAGCCGGCGTTGGCCTTGGACTTGGGATATCTCTGGAAGAAGTAGTAGAGGGTTTGAGAATTGCAAAACCGGTACCAGGCCGAATGGAGGTAATAGATTGTGGTCAAGCATTCACTGCTATCGTTGACTACGCTCATACACCCGACGCTCTCCAGAAGGTATACGAGACAATCAAGCCCGCAGTACACGGTAAGATGATCTCGGTCCTCGGAGCTACGGGACAGCGTGATAAAACTAAACGACCGATTCTGGGAGCGCTAGCAGGCCGCTACGCTGATTATGTCATCGTCACCAACGAAGATCCGTACAACGAAGACCCTAATACTATTATTGACGAGGTAGCCACTGGAGTACCTAGAGGACGACCGTTACGAGGTCGCTATAAAGTGAAAAAAGCCAGCGAAGAAGAGGGCGACCTGTCTTTCAAATACAAAGATAACGGTGAAGATATCTGGTGGTGGCGAGTACCTGATCGCAAAGATGCGATTGCCAAAGCTCTGACAATGGCCCGCCCGCAAGACGTTGTACTAGTGACCGGCAAGGGCGCCGAGAAAGTCATGGCTGTTGGAGATAGACTCGTTCCATTTTCAGACAGAGGAGTGCTGGAAGAACTACTCCAAAAGTATCAGGTTAGCTAGGGCTCGACCCGTTTTATACCGGCGATTTTGTCGAAATCAAGATCGAAAGTTATTACTCTACAGTCCGATTCGATCAGCGCAATTGCGGCGGTGTAGGCATCGGCAAAATCAATGTTATGCTCGGACAGTATATCAAGCGACTTGTCGATAAGGGGGCGATTATACTTAACTTGAGACTGCTCAAGAAACCCTCTCAAAGATTCAATGATCTCGAGTCGAGGATGTTTGTAATAGGAGCGAAGTACATAGTAAACCTCGGCCGCTACAACATCGTTGACCAAAAATGGTGTCTTTGTTCGTAGAAATTTCTCGATTCGGTCGGCTTTTTCTACGTCGTCGCCGACTAGATATCGGAGGATTACATTCGTATCGATGACTAGCATAATTGGTGACTATTTTGAACGAGCTTCTTTGGCCAAGTAATTCTCTATTCGGTACTTTTCGACGGCTTTTTTTATGGCCTTCTCGTCGTAGGGGAGGTTGCTTTTCAAGGAGCCACGCAGTGAGGCGAGATCCCGCACCGGTTTAATGCTGACAATATCCGTAGAGTCATCTAATATCACCGTTTGGCCGGGGTACAAGTTATAACGCTGCCGTAGGGCGACAGGAATAGTGATCTGTCCTTTATGATTCAACTTGCCTCTATATGTCATTGTACTACCATACTATATAAGTACTACTTATTTGTCAAGTAGTGCCGCAGTGTTAGGAGTGACGGTTGGAAGATTGAGTATGAATTGAACATAGTGCAAAGTGCTAATGGGCTTGAAACAATATCGATCGGTGTGGAGCCGGACATAGTTGGTTAAAAGTTCAATTAGGGAACGAATGTCGGCGCAAAAAGAGACGACTGACTTCTCGAGTAGAATTGGAAAATAATATTATAGGACCATATAAACCTCGACCGACAGAGCCCGTCGAGATTCTCGTAAATATTACTAGCTACTACTACTGGCCGCCGCCGCTCGTTCCGCTCGTTCCTGCCTTTTCACAAATAGTATTTTCGAACGGAAAGAAATCTCTGCTTATTCTGGTCAGAGGTCCGATTATCTTTTCATCATAGTAAGTATTGTCAATGGTGCCAGCGCCCTTATACTCTTCTTTGTACATAAAATCAGGATCGGGCCGAACCTTATTGTACATCTCGCTAAGCGTTGCGACATACCTCAGCCCGTCTTTAGACAGGGCCACGGTATATATCTCTTCTTTGCCAAGTATCCCCCAATGATCTCCTTTAGTGAGAGACAGATTAGTTCTCCTTGCTACCCACTCTCCCCCTATCACCACAGCAGTATCGTTTCGGTGTCTATAATAAGGCATCTCCTCCCCTTGGTACGGCACAAAACCCACATGGTCACTACAGAGGAACGGGTCACTTTTTTTATTGACGACCTTCAAAGCCGCAAAGTAGTTGACGCTTCCTGTTGTAAGGTTTACGGGGGTTTTAACGGCCGCAAATAGTAGCGTTGGAGGCCTATCTTGTCCGATCTGACCACCATCTTCCGCTTTAAAATTTTTATAAAAATAGCCACCAGCAAAACCACCCACCAAACCAACAACCAACCCGATTGCCAGCATCATTGCCATTAACTTTCGACTCATTGGTTCCTCCCTCTTATCAGCAAACAAAAGTTTCTAACTCAACCTCACTCTAGCCCCCCCTCGGCGTTGTCAAGTTCCGTATTTAGTTGGTACTGGAAAGCTTCTCCGTTTCATCGTTAGAGGGCGTTTGATATCTACTTATCACTTGACACTTATACATTTCAAATGTACATTTCAATTATGACTAAAGTAGTGAAATCAACCGAGTTGCGAACGAGCTACGCCGAAATTGCTCTGGCAGTTCGAGGCGGTAAAAATGTCGCAGTGATTACCAAGCGTGGCCGACCCGACCTAGCTTTGGTTGATTTGGACTACCTCGAAGATCTAATCGAGAGCCACGACAAGGAGTTCCAAAAATCACTGCGCCAAGCCGCTCAGGAAAAAACCTACTCGCTTGAGGAAGTTTTTGCTGCCTCCTCTTAAATGCGTTTTACATTTACGGAATCGGCCAAGCGCGATACCGAGAAACTACCCAAGAAAATTCAGCTCGGCCTGAGGGAGAGGCTTTTATACTGGCAATCTTCCGAGAACCCGCTTATCCACGCCAAACCGTTAACACAGCACTTGGAAGCTACGCACCGTTTTCGCTTCAGCGTTTACCGTATCCTGATCAAGCAGATCGGTGACGAGCTTCGAGTTTTACGCATCCGCCATCGCAAGGATGTCTATCGCTGCTAAGAGCCAAAAATCACTTTTCAAGTTTCACTTCCTGTGACTACCACTATCTAACGCTCGCAAAAAACACTACTACTCGCCGCCACCAGTTCCACCACCTCCTGGCTTATCACAAATAATAAGATCAGGATCAAGGGTAGGACCATCTTCCCTGATGAGTGGTCCTAAAAATGATTTTGGATAATATGTGCCAACATCACTCCGTATTTTGGGACTGTACATGAATTGGGGCTGTCGCCTTGTTTTATTCCAGTATTCGGTATTCTTCGCAGTCACAGTATAAGCATCTGTTTGAATTACTACGTAGTTCTTCTCATTACCAACAATCATATTAGGTCCTCCGTAATAGGGATTATCAATTCTAACGGACGGATCAATCTTATCAGGTTTTTCATCGACCAATGTGTAGTCGTTTGTATGTCTGTAAAAAGGGGTTAGACTCTTACCATTCGCGCCCACAACCGCATGCCAACCGGGCGGACAAGAATATGGAGAATCATTTACCCACGCAACCCCTATCCACGTAGTCAAACCCGCTAACCCGTCCGGTCTATCTGGTTGATAAGTTTTACCAAACCATTGTCTTACCCCGGTAGTTTCCGTACCCCCGCCCGTACCCCCACCAGCAGGTGGCGAGGTTTCCTCCGCGGCCTTAAAATTGTTATAAAAGTAGCCACCAAAAAACCCACCTACTAAACCAATAACCAGCCCGATTGCCAGCATCATTGCCATCAACTTCCTACTCATTAGTTCCTCCCTATTTAATAACAAATGAAATTTTTCTAACTCAACTCCACCGTACCCCCCCCCATTGCGTTGTCAAGCTCCCGCTCAACTTAACACTGAAGGACAGTCC
>JANLIQ010000022.1 GCA_024654065.1 Candidatus Berkelbacteria bacterium
GGTTGCTTCATGGCAAAACGCGCAGATGAAGGCTCGGGACGGGAAAAGGAAAAGCGACATCCGCGCTGTCCAGCAAGGACTCGAGATTTATTTACAAAGGAATGGGAAATATCCTTCTGCAGACACTTTCGGACAAATAAAATGTAATGTTGACGGAGACGCACTTGCGCGTGAGTGGGGAGATCCATTTGCTTGCGGTGGGATGCTTTACATGCAGCAACTTCCATCTGACCCTGTATTTGTGAAATCTGGCAGTGGCCTGGCTTCTTATATCCCGAGACAATACAACTACCAAAACCCCAAAAATTCGGCCTATGTTTTATCCGCGAACCTTGAAAACGTCAACGACTTCGAGCTTGCGAGGTTAGTTTGCGTTCCACAAATAGGTTACAACTACTGCGTGGTTAGCCCCTGAGTAGTGAGTGGGTAGTAAATAGTGAATAGTTGGTAGTTATTTTAGGGAAGACTTTAGACCGCTGAGCATTTTTGAAATTTGGCTAAGTTCTTCATAGAGTTCTGCTTTTTGCTCTGAGCTTATAAGTTTTTGTTTTTAGCAACATCGATAATCGCAACACACTCGTAGCATGATCCTCGAGCTATGTCGATAAATCGTTGAAAATCTTTTCTACTCCGGTCGCTGCCCTCGGCTATATTGAGAGGAATTGATAACGAAGCTCTTCTGATTTGACTGGTAAGATCAAATAAGTATTCCTTTGGCCATTCTTTGGTCAAATCGTAAATTTTGTTAGCAAATGACAGGGATTTTGTATAAACTTGTAATTTTTCTAATGCAAACATAACTACAAACTATTTTCTACCCGCTACTTACTATTTGAGGTCTATAGCGTAGAGGTTAGGAGGAGTTCCTTCCGGCTGGGTGAGCGTGGTTAGAATAACGAGTTGAGAGCCTGACGGGTGAGCAAAAACAAAACCGTTTTCAAACTTTCCTGAAAAGACATTCATTTTATTAGTGCCATCCGTTTCGATAACCGAAATTAAGTTTTGTTGAACAACAACTATATGTGCTGAATCCGGATACCAGGAAATTGTGATGAAGTTGTCGAACTGTGGGAGTGTGTATTCCTTTTTGTTTTTAAGATCGTAAACTTTGTAGGCTCCATCTTTGCTTTTGTAGAGTATTTTTTCCTCATCCGGTGAAAATATTAAACCAGTCGGGTAGTAGTTGAGTGAAGGACCAGGGGTGGGGGTTGGTTGCGGGGAAGCTGCCGGTTGGCTCGCTCGCGGGGCCGGTGTTGGGCTAGCTTGAGACGCCGTTCCCGTTGCCTCTTTCACTTCTTGGGGAATGGTTATTGTTCGTGTTTGAGCTTGCGTAATTAAATCTTGCTGCCAGCCATTTAAAGTTGCAGTTAGAGACCCTGTAATGTCGCGCAGGGCTTGTTCCGATTCGTCTGCGTCAAGTAGAAGGTTCGAAGTAGGAGTACCCTGTGCGGTGCGGAAGGAGGCAATTATTTGTTTTGAATCCGGGCTCCAGGTAAACGTCGCGTTTGTAAAATCAAAACCAGATTGGTTTTTGGCGATTAACCTTAGGTCTTGCCTAAAGGGGAAGGGTCTTTCGCTCATTGGCATTACAAATAATCCTCCGCGTTCTCCACTGGTTCCGTAGGCAATTTTGCCCCCGTCGGGCGAAAGCATCGGGTTTCTGGCCCCTGTTGTAGTAAGCGGTTTTATGCCGGGCGCGACAGGGAAGAGAACCGCTTTAATTTCGGTGGCAAGATCGGCGGTTACTTCTATGTCTTTCTCCCACGAAATATATCCGTCTTTTTCGATGCGTACTTTGTAAGTTTTGGGGTCTAAAAAGGCGATATTTGTATTGGTCGCGCTTGTTAGTCTTCCGTCTAAAAACACGCTCGCGCCGGTAGGAACCGAAGTTACGACGATTAAGCCTGTTCTGTCAATGCTGCCGTTTTTGAAATTAGGCTTAAAGCCCCTGGCCCAAAAAATCGCGGCGATTGTTGCTATCAGGATGAGAAGGGTGATGACAACGGTGAATGAAACGCGGTTTTTCGCAAGGCGCATAAAAGTTTTTAGTTTGTAGTTAATAGAGGGTAGTTAATTTCATTCTATGAACTATCAACTATCAACTATTTACTTATGGTGAGGGTTATTTTAAGACAATAGGTAAGTGCAAGCAACAAGGAGTATGAGATGAAGTTTTTAGTTTGTAGTCTTTAGTAGATAGCTAGAGAATCTCTCGTCTACTGGCTACGAACTCAGAGTTTAGATAGCCCTTCCTCGTCATCCTGGATTGGCAACGGCCACGATAAGCAGAGCTTTTCTTCGAATAAGCTCTCTTATCGCGGAGTTTATCCTGAACAGAAAACAGATTCTTCGCTTCGCTCAGAATGACAGGAGTGAAGGGCTCCAGAATGACAAGAATAAGAACACCAACTACGAACTATCAACTACGAACTATCAACTACGAACTTAGAACTTAAATGGCGCAAACATTGCGATATTGTGGTTCAAAAGTGTCACAAATTGCTCGTCTTTGGTCCTCA
>JANLIQ010000058.1 GCA_024654065.1 Candidatus Berkelbacteria bacterium
TAGAACAACGGGCTCTTAACTCGTGTGTCGTGGGTTCGATCCCCACCCGACCCACTATGAATGCGTTCAATTTTTTGAAAGGCTATTGAGATGGATCTGTTCGGCGGAGTCCTTGAAGATACTCTAGTAAAAATCGGCCTATTAGGAGCGTATTTCATCCTGTTTGCCGAATCTGGATTATTGATCGGGTTTTTCTTGCCGGGCGATAGCTTACTCTTCACGGCTGGATTACTTGCCTCGAGAGGATATTTTAGTATTTGGGCGCTCATTATCGGTGGGGCAATTGCGGCAATTATCGGCAATCAAGTAGGTTACCACTTTGGCCGGAAGTTTGGTCCGCGAATTTTCAACAAAGAAGAATCGTTTCTTTTTCATAAAGACCATATTATTCGAGCAGAAAAGTTTTACGAGAAGTACGGCGGCGTCGCCCTTATTATTTCCCGTTTTACACCAATAATCCGGACTTTTATCCCGATTCTCGCCGGGGTGGGCAAGATGAATTACCGAAGATTCTTGGTCTATAATATTATTGGAGGGATTCTCTGGGTTTTCAGCGTCTCATTTGCCGGGTTCTTTTTGGGTAGGATTGTGCCCGATATTGACCGCTATATTCTGCCAATTATCGCCATTATAATAATTCTTTCAGCGATTACACCGACTTGGGGATTTCTCCAGCACCGGAAAAGTCGTCGGGCTAGCGCTTCGGCAAAATCCGACCCAGGTCGTTGAGCCAATCACCAATAACAGGGATACCTCCGAATTGTCTGATCAAAAGACCGACAATCGCTAGCACTATGGCGACGCCGATAGTTGCGCCTAGACCCGACATCAACCCTATCAAAAATCCTCGAGCCGCCAATTTGCCTGGGTTGTGGTAGGCCTTGTCAAGGGAGGCTATGAGTCTATCGATAGACTTTTCTTTAGATTTTTCTTTTTCTTCTTCCGTCAAGGCCATAATATAACGTTAGCTATATAATCAACTAACAACAAGTTCTGCGCGCCGGGGCTCAAGAAAGACGAACCTGGCTATCAACAGGGTTGGAGAACCCAATGCACCGCTCTCGACTATTCACTCTCTTTAAGAGCTGTGTAAGGAATTTGGGCGTGTCTTCGTGCCTCATTGTGGCGGAAACAAAAGAGGATGAGTCGGGCGAGCTGACAACTACGTTCCTCGTTTATGGGCGGTTAAGACTAGTTGTCGCTTCTTTCTCATACAGTTGAGAAAAGCGCCCTCAAGACAAAATGTATAGAGGGCGCTTGATGCTTGTGTTACCGACCGAATGTCAGCGACTGACTCGATAGGTCAGATAGTTTGAGACCAGTTCGTAGTGCCTGGCATCGGCCTCGAAACCGCGACGGGCTTGATCAACTTTCCCGTGCTGAGCCGCCAATAAGGCGCGTTTAAGCATGGGTCGGGAGATTTTGCGCGAAACTCGGCGAAACACCGATTGCACGACGTCAGCGCTGATGGCCGCTCCGCCGTAAGCGTAGTTTTCGAGTGCAAGAACAGCCATGTCCGGGGTAATCCGGCGCCTTTCCGAGAGTCCTTTGAATCCACTGTCGGTGGCCGGATAGAGGAATAGCTTTCGCCATTCCTCAACGAAACGTCGAGCAACCTGGTGGATTGCGCCTACAGATTGCAAGTTCTCGAGCGCTTGGCCAATCAACCAGCGAGCAAAGACATCGGAGCGTTTTTTCCGGAACTCCTTGTGGCAATACACGCTCGGTTCGTATCCGCAGCGACGGAAGACTTCGACGACTTCAGGACCACGAGCGTTCACGTAAACGAGATCGCTTGGATTCTGGAATCGGTATATCCAGTCGAGTACGGCTTCCTGATGATTGAAGTTTAGAGTCTCGAGCTCGGTCAGTAGACCGTCAGCAAGAGCCCGAGCTTCTTCCTTCTCTTTTTCATGCCGCTACTGGTCTCGGATATATTCCGGCGAATTGCGGTATGCTTCCCGGCGCTCTTCGAGTACTTGATGAAATCGTTTGACCAACCCAGTTGGCGATGATTCTTCATCGGCCTCGAGCACGACATCGTTGAATTTCCCAGTGACAATTTGACCTAACTTGCGCTGAGCATTAACAAGTCGTTTGGTGAAGTGATTGATTTCTTCACCTGCAATACCTTCGATAGAAAGGGCGCTACTCACTTTATTTCCTCCTTAAGTGATTCGTGCCGTAATCCTATCAATAACTTGACTGTTTGTCAACGGTGAAGCCGATGGTTTTTTCATAGTCCTTCCGATCCTAGAACAAGAAGACGCTTGCACAATACTTCTAGGTGGTACAGGTTGCAACAGGATTGAGAGTTATCATCGGGGGCTAACAGGAAAAACGAAACTGCGCGTTGGATGCACTTTCCTTCGAACACCTATTTAGTTGGTTAGATCAACTCAGGCGGGGGTTTAAGAAGATCGCTAGAGAGAAGTTGTAATAACAGTCTATTGACTACTCTTATTAAGAAGCTAATAATGGATTAAAATGAGTATGAAAATTGTTAGTGTTTCACTACCAGTTGAGATTAACGACCGGATTGAGAAAATCGCTGCTGAACAAAAACGCTCAAAAAGCCAGATTGTCTCGGAAGCGGTCGAGAAATATGAGTTCGATATTCGTTGGGCACCGGTACGAGAATATGGTGATCGAATTGCGAAAAAGCTTGGTATAACTTCAGAGAATGACGTTGAACAAATCTTCGGCCGCAAAGCTCAAGGTAGTCGTTGATACCAGCGTCTATATTGCTGCTATTTTGACAGCTGGGTTATCAGAGGATGTTTTACGGTTAATCTACCAGGGCTACGCTGAGCTCTATTGCTCAGATGATATTTTTGACGAGCTCAAAAGTCGTTTAGATGATAAGCCATTCAATGTCGAACCAGATAAAGCGGCTCTATCCTTACGAGAGATCAAATCAATTGCTCATTTTGTAAAACCTCTACCAATTGAGGAGAGCCGGTTGCGCGATATTGGTGATCTCCATATTTTAGAATGCGCGGTTGCTACCAAAGCGAACTTAATTGTGACATTTGATAAAGATCTTTTGAGCTTGAAAGAAACGCACGGTATCGGTGTCATTCACCCAAGAAGTTTTCGCTATATGGCGACCGAGAATTAAAGATATAGATATTGTCCCGACCGGATTCGAACATCTGAACCTGAAGAAAATCTGCGAAGAAACAAAAAAGTGCCGAAATTGGCACTTTTTCGTGACGTCAAACCTGATGACGTCCGGTTCGGCGCAGCCGACCGGATTTGAACCGGCGATCTCCTCCGTGACAGGGAGGCGCTTTAAGCCAGGCTAAGCTACGGCTGCATTAGAGTAATTTTAGCAAAAACCTTGGCTTCTGTCAGGGGAATATTAGATTTTTATGAATCTTTTTACTTTATGTTTAGAGAGGGCCTCTTTGTACCAATCTTCGTAAGTCTGGTCAGCACCATCGCTCCGCTCGAGTAATTGGACCACCTGATACCCAAATTGGGTCTGAACCGGGTCTGATATTTGGTTAACGGTTAGTTTAGAGATTGCCTCTTCAAGCCCTGGCGATATCTGGGCGGCTAGCTCCCCTTTACGCCAGAAACCGATATCCCCGCCGTTAGAGGCGGTTTTCGCATCCTGGCTAAAAGTCTTAGCAACTTCGGCAAAATCCTTTCCTGCAGTAGCTTGTTTCTTCGCCTCGTTTGCTGAAGAGAGATCTAGTGTCAGGATATGTCGAAGATGCCAACGTACAAGCACCGCATTTTTAACTTTTTCTTTCAGGATCTGTTCCGCAAGTATCCGTTGGTACTCAATTAGCGTCATGTTGTATAACTTACTAATTTTTTGCTTAATTTCGTTTGGATCACCCTGTTTGTCGAAAGCAATCTTTAACTCTTCTCCCGTTACACCGATATGTCTTTTCTCGGCCTCTAAGTAGATAACACGATCCTCAATCAAGCCCTCTAAAACTCTTTTTCGTAATTCACTATCAGTCGGGGGGCGACTACTGGCATCGGTAGGAGCTTGACTACTAAAGGTATTTAGAAAATTAAGTCTAGAAAGGAACTGGTGCGACCAAACTAAAGTCGCGTCAACCTTGGCGGCCGGAAATGGGTAGAGTTCGCTCAAGTTGTTAGCCAGGGGGGTCTCAGCCTTTTTCGGGTAAATCTGGACAAATCCAACAATCCCAAAACCAATATACACAACCAATATTAAAATTGCGGTATCTAGAAATACGGTAGAGGGGTTTTTAATATGACGACGAACTAATGCTCCTAAGATTGGAATGCGGGTGTGAAGAAAGAGCCAAACTCTTTGATATATCTGGATGACTAAGCGGACTACCTTGGCGGCAATCTCTAAAACTGTTTCTAAAATGTTTTTAAGCCTGGCCAAGTTGTCCATATGATGTTCGCTACAACCACCATAACAGCTAGGCCGACGAAGATAAAATGCCACAGAATTGGTCGGCGTCCTTCACCAGTGGTCTGATCAAGAACTCGCCAAGACTGCCAAACAAGGTAGAAGACGATAGTCCCTAGCATAGATTTCTGGAAGTAGCTAATTGGCCAGAGCTGAGTTAGGGTAACTACTTGGGAAGTAAACAGTCCAACCAACGACCAAACTAGAATCTCGTCATGGCCGATTGTACCAGTCGCACCAGCTGAAATTAAGCCAATCAACGCTGAGCCTGCAAAAACAACTAATGAGGCGATTAGTGGTGAAGTATATCCGTTACCAAGCCAGAAGTGAACTAGGACTAAGAGCAAGGCAACAGTGCTGAAGGTTGGAAGCTCGAGCTGTCGCAAGTAGAGTAGAACTCCATTTACTGCAGCTAGGGCTAGGAGCATATTGCCTGTCAGAGAGCTAGGTAAGAAATCCCACAATACACCAATAATAGAGATCTGGATTAACCAAAGAAATATTAAAGATTTAGGTAGTCTTTTGAAGAAGGTCATAATACATCTCCTTACTTCAGACTAAAGGCGCTTCCTATGGTAAATACAATATCTTCGCTGTGTGAGCCAGACTTGCTCTCGGTTGGTTTCAAGCCAAAACGACGTTTCAGCAGAGCGGTTGTATAGGGTTTATCTGCCGAGTAGGTAATATTTGAATTCTTTTGAGTGGTACTTGCAAGTTCAACTTGGCTAACTGCATACCCAAGACTAGTAAGCTTCTTTTTTAATGCGGTACCGGCGTCTTTTTTACCAGAAGCATCAACGATTTTAATACGTGCAGCCTCTTTAATAAGGTACGGTTCTGGTAGGGCAGTCATGGCAAATTCCTGAACCTCCGTCCAATCACTTTGGCCAAGTTTTGGAATCAGGATGTACTGACCGACAGTATTAGTACTGGAAACCAACGGACCCGTTGGACCGTTATCTAAGATAGCGGAAGTTGTGTCGTTGTTGTCAATATCTGCAACGAGTTTGGCTAGGCTTACTATCTCGTTGCTTTGCAGATCTGTTTTGAAGTTACGACCCACGGTACTTAATAGATCGGTTACTTTTTTCGGATTAGCCAAGAAGTTGAGCTGAAAAGCTTTGTTACGGACGGAGCTTATTACCTGTTGTTGTCGGCGGGCTCGATCAAAATCACTGGTAGTCTGGCGACTTCGAGCGTACTTAAGGGCTGTCTCACCATTTAAGTTTTGTAGTCCCGCTTTAATACTGAACGGATCAAAACCAGTATTGGTTGAGTTTGGGTATTTAGGGTCATAAATTGCCTTATCAACATAAAGTTGGATTCCACCAAGCAGATCAACAATCTTTTTAACTCCATTAAAATCTACCTTTGCAAAGTAGCTTATCTGGATTCCTAGAGTATCGGAAATGGTTTTTTTCATTAGTGCGCCCCCAGCGTCAACCTTTGGATCGCAAGTATTTTTCGCTGCCTGACAAGAAGCGACACCAGAATTGTAAACTTCATTAATCTTTGTTTGACGTTTTTCGGCCGCATTGTAGACGTAGAGATCGCGCGGTACAGATAGCAGGGCCATTTTTTTATTGATCGGGTCAATCGAAACAACTTCAATAGAATCTGCTAAACCAGCTGCTTGGTCCACTCCAAGGGACAAAATATTGATTCGACTGTCGCCCTCACCAAGTAGCTCGTCGGGTGAGATCTCTCCGTTATGTCGAAAGAACGAAGACCGATCGTCAGCGTTTTTAGCAGAAATATTTTTGAAGGCTATAATCCCTGAGACGGTGATCCAACCAAGAGACCCGACAATAAGAACAACTAGCCCTAACAAAAAAAACTTCAAGCTTTTTCTTTGTTTATTGCCACTTGGGTCGAGATTGCGCATGGGTGGGTTGGCCTGAAACTGAGGATTTCGTCTAAGAAGCATTGCTTTTCTCACTCTAACACAAGGATATTACGGAACCTAGTAGCGGGCTGTAGCTTGGGTCACTGGCTTCAGGGGGGAGTTTTTAAGAGATTTTAGGGCACCTTCTAGCGAATCACCTTTGAGCTCAAATATTGGCTTATCAAGTAACCACCCTAAAGTATTGGCAGCTGCTACACCCATTCTAGTACCCGTGTATGAGCCTGGGCCAGTCAATACTGCAACGGCGTCGATCTGATCAATGCTTGTTTTGGTGGATTCTAGTAACTCATCAGTTATTTTCTGTAGGTCTTGGGCTCTAACAGGCATAACCAACTTTTTAGATTTCCCATTAAAAGATAACGCAACACCTGTGCTGTCACGGGCAGTTGTGTTAAATACCAAGATTTTTTGAAAAGAGGAAGTTTCTTGTTTGGTCATCAATAATTTCTAGTTTGATAGTCTTAATATTATGAGGCAAATGTTCTAAACCGATCTCTGGCCATTCTATTATCGTTAGGGCCGTGTTATCTCCGAGATATTCTTTCCAGCCAAATGTAGTTAACTCTACAGGTTTGAGTCGATAAAAATCTAGATGAACAACCTCTTTAATACCGTTGTAATTCACTGGGTAGTGTTTTTCCAAAACAAACGTTGGACTAGTAACCCGACCATCGTAACCCATTTCTTTGAGTATTGCTTGAGTGAGCGTAGTTTTACCGCTGGCCAATGGACCAGAAAGGGCCAGCACATCTCCAGCAAACAAGCGTTTGAGAATGTCTGCTGCAACTGAGGGGAGTTGAGATACCGTGACTATCATTGTTCCCGGGCTAGGATTCGGACCTAG
>JANLIQ010000028.1 GCA_024654065.1 Candidatus Berkelbacteria bacterium
GTGTGACGGGGTTATGATTCAACAGAACAATGAACCAGCAAGTAGTCAGCATGCGTTTCACTACCATATGCATATCTTCCCGCGCTATGATGGGGACAATTTTATTAAGAACATAAGCACAAGCCGAAAGAGTACGGCCGAGGAGCGTCTACCTTACGCTGACAAATTACGAGTAGCCATTCAGGAGATACAGGGCTAGCTCGACATTTCCAGGTTAGGGGGTAGAATTTAGTAAATGAGCCTCTCCTTCATCACCGGCAGTACAAACAAACTTGAAGAAATGAGGGCGGTAATTCCGGAGCTTGAACAGTTGGATATTGACTTACCGGAAATCCAACACATCGACGCGCACGAAATAATCAAGGCAAAACTCGAGGAAGCACGGAAACATCATCAGGGTGAGTTCATTGTCGAAGATACCTCGCTTTACCTCGATTGCTTAAACGGCCTGCCCGGACCGCTAATAAAGTGGTTTCTGAAAACCATTGGTAACGGCGGGCTAGCGGAAATCGCGACCAAACTTGGCAACACAAAAGCCCAGGCCAAAACAATTATTGGCTACATTGACGCCGCCAGGGAAATCGAATTTTTTGAGGGAGCTGTTGGAGGCAATATTGTGGAGCCTCGAGGCGAAACTGGTTTTGGCTGGGACCCAATTTTTCAACCCAACGGGTACGACAAAACTTTTGCTGAAATGGGACAAGAGGAAAAGAACGATTTGAGCATGCGAAAGATTGCTGCAGAACAATTTTGTGAACATTTAGGCAGGAGGTAGTTTCGATAAATGATTCCGAAGAAGCAGTTCATGGAGGCCGCGATTGCAGAAGCGTTAAAATCCAAGAAACTTGGTGATTACGCAGTTGGCTGTGTTTTGGTACGCAACGATGAAATCATCGCTCGATCCGGAAATCGTACCCATTTGGATAATGATCCGACTCATCATGCCGAAATGATTGTAATTCGCCAAGCGGCGAAAGAATTGAAAAGTAAAAATCTTTCGGGATGCACGATATATGTCACTCATGAGCCATGTCCCATGTGCTCTGCGGCAACCTACTGGGCTAGGATTAGCGAGATAGTATTTGGGTCAACAATCAGAGATATGACCAGTTTCAGAAAAAGGAACGGGAACGATCGATGGAAATGGAGAACGATAGGTATAGGCCCCCACAGGATCCTTGCCAGAGTTGATGCTCCCCCAGTTATTGTCGGTTCATTTATGCGTAAAGAGTGCAACGAGCTGTTCCATAGCTGAGCTGCTCGACAATTCCCTCCTCGACGCTGAAGCTCTGGTAGGCCAACGGGTTCAGGAGTAGAATCATAGTTATGACAGAGCTTAGTGAGCTTACAAAACGGGTGGAAGTGATTGAGGCTCGAAACTCAAAAGTCGAGCTGGACAAGCAGTGGGAGACGAGCACTTTCCGCAAAGTATTTTTGCTGACCATAACTTACGTCCTTCTCGCTATCTACATAACCTTAATTGGTGTCAATAGACCTTGGCTAAACGCGATTATTCCGAGTTTAGGATTCTTAATCTCTACCCTAACTCTCGGGTGGGTAAAGGCGGTTTGGATAAACAGGCGTAGAAGTTAATGATTTATCTTATTTCTGGTCCAACTGGGGCTGGTAAAAATTCTGCCGCTGAAGAACTGGCAAAACTATTAGATTCTGCCGCCATTATAGATTTCGATGCGATTCGCAATATGTTTACAAAACCACATTTCACTCCTTGGGATGGAGAAAAGGGTAAGCATCAAAATGACTTAACGATAGAGCTGGTCTGTCATATCTCCAAGACTATGCTAGAGGATGAACGAACACCCATCATCCTCGATGTTGTCAGCAACGAAGGCTCTAACTCATACCGCAGGACTCTAGGCAAAGATATATTCTGTGTTCAGCTGTCCCCAACCTGGGAAGTGGTTACAGAGCGTAACCGTGTCCGAGCCAAAACCGAGGGAAGGATCCGCTTAACTGACATCCAGCTGAAGGAAGTATTCGAGAACCAAAAGAAGTTTACGGACTACGACATCATTATTGATAACAGCTCGCAAACTCCTTCGGAAACAGCAAAAGAAATTGTCGAATCAAGGCAGTTTTAGCAGTTCCTAAAATCCCGGCAAAACAGAGTCTCGTTTTTGATTTGTAAGAATCTCTAATTTAAGATTGGCGATTGTGACAAATGCCCTTGTATTCCCTACTAATAGGGTCATGCTAAACGAAAGGAGCAAAAATATGAGTTGGATAATATTGATTTTGGTTGGGGCGGTGATCGGTTGGGTTGCGAGCATGATAATGAATACGGACGAGCAGCAGGGTGCGCTTGCCAACATTGGGATTGGAATCGTTGGTTCGTTGCTTGGTAGTTGGTTATTTGGGTCTGTATTGAAGGTCGGTACCGCAACTGTAGCGGGAGAGCTTAGTTTTTGGGGAGTTGCTTGGGGAGTTGTTGGAGCGATCTTGTTGATTGTCATCTTGAAGGCCTTGAAAGTGCTTAAATAATGCCTATCGAAGTTCAAAAAGAAGTAACGTCTACCAGCGAGGGTCCAGTTTCTGATCAAGTCAGACAAACTGCCACCACTTCTCAAGTTTCAACTAACGCTGAAGTTCAAGACGCTCACTCGGATCGGGGCAACGCTTGGATATGGTATATCGTCGGAATTATCGATCTTCTATTAGCGTTAGGTTTAGTATTCAAATTGTTTGGTGCCAGGGCAGTTGGTTTTGCCGACTTCCTTTATGGCATTACCAATTTCTTCGCCGCACCGTTCCGAGGGATCTTCCCTAACCCGAAAGTTGAGGGAGCCTACTTCGATACCGCCGCTTTGGTGGCAATCGTTGTCTATATTCTAGTTGGTTGGATTATCGTACGACTTATAGACCTAGCGACTCGCCCAGCCGGCAGCCAGAAAGTTTAACAGAGGATAATAAAATGAGTGAATCAACATCAAACGGGCCAAGCAAAACCGAATTAGTAGTAGCGGGTGTGGCGATCGCAGGCCTAGCAGCAACGGCCTACTTCTTCTTTGGTCCGGACAGCAAAAAACACCAGAAACACGCCAAGGCCTGGGCGGTCAAAATGAAAGCGGAAGTCATCGAGAAACTTGAAGCCGCTCGTGATGTTACTAAGCCTGTTTACGACAAAATTATCGACTCCGTCGCCACAGAATACGCTGGTGCAAAGAAAGCCGATAAATCACAGGTTGACGAGCTAGTGGCGGATCTAAAGAAGCACTGGAGTACATTCGCCAAAAACGCTAAGAAATAATCTTAGCCCGATTTAGCTGCTCAAGTCCCAACGCCTTCAACCTCCAACTCTACTCAGAGTACAGGTTCGAGGGTACAATTTAGGAAATGCTTACTCCAGCACAAGAAGGATATCTAGCTACTGTTCGAGAAGAAAGAATTGCACACATTCATCCTTTTGATCCGGAAACACAAATGACTGCCCAGGAAATAATCGGAGAGGTAAAATCCGATCACCCGAACACCGAAATATACTATATTGGCTCATCAAAACTGGGCATCGCCGGTGAGAACGATATCGACTTGTCAATATTCGTAGGCAAGGATTTTGAAGATTGCTTATCAAGACTCGCAAGGCGATACGGCGAGCCAACACATCGAAGTAGAAAGAGTAATTACGTTAACTGGGAGTTCATACGTAATGGTTTTCCAATCGAGCTACACTTGGGCGACTTTGTCGATGCTGGGTTCAAAGAGCAACTTGCTACACAAAAGATTCTGGAAAATGACGGGAAACTCCGAAAAGAATACGAAAAGCTCAAGCTCCAATGCGACGGCTTACCCTGGAAGGAATACCTAATAAAAAAGTACGAGTTCTGGAATCGAATCTTAGGATTAAAGTAGCGGAGGTAGAATTTGGGGAATGAATCAGAAAGCAATTTACGATTCGCGAGCTGGCGGAGTGGCGCATAAAGTGCCAGCGGAAGCTCTACTTAACGACGATTGTTAGCAAAATTTGCTGACTTGCCACCAAACATCGCACCCGATCTTCTTTAGGAATGGCGCAGCCTGGGGTTATGACTACAGCTAATGCTGTTTGGCCTACTTTCAACATTTTCAGCGTTCTTTGAAGTTGGTACTGCTCCGACGAACCAAGCTGGGCAATTACTTTCTCGTCATAGCCAGAAATATCCAGTGCCGAACCAGACGAGTCCGATTTCATCGTCAACTCATATCCCACAGGGTGAGTCAGCGTCCGGCCGTTGTCGCTCCCAGTTATGGTTATAGTCGAGCTCATCTCGCTCGTGCCTCCAACTTGATCGTTACTACTGGTGGGTGCGTTTCGAATAAAATAAGTCCCTCCAACGAGCAGAATTATTAGTAGCACCCCACCGATCCACAATATCCATTTCATCTTGTTTTATATTACCCTAACAATGAATTAACTCGTCATTTCCACTCTTCGACTCTGTTCAGACCAGAGGTTCAGGGCTAGAATTTCCATTGACAATGCATACTCTTTGTCATATATTCAATTAATGAAATATCTTGATTGGGACGAAGCGAAAAATGCCCAATTAAGATTAGAGCGTGATGTATCTTTCGAAGATGTGGTGACAGCGATTGACGATAATCGGCTACTGGATACTGTGGTTCACCCAAACCAAAAGCGTTATCCGGGGCAAAAGTTTTACATCATCGAGATAGAACGGTATGCCTACCTCGTTCCTTACGTTGAGGACGAACAGAAGATTTTTTTAAAAACGATCATCCCCAGCCGTAAAGCAACCAAAAAATATATTATCAATAAAAAATGAAATACTACGAGTTAGATAAAGAAGAGGAACAAATCGCTAAGGACTTTGAGGCGGGAGAGTTGGTGCGTGTAGGGAATTTTGCTAAACATAAAAAAGCACTTCTCCAGGCGGCTCGAGTTACTTTGAACAAGACAAAAAATATCAACATTCGTTTGTCAGAACGAGTGTTGCAGAAATTGAAAGTGCGAGCACAACGAGAAGGAATTCCTTACCAAACCTTGGCCGCATCAATTCTTCACCGTGATACCAATCAGCAAAACTAGCTCGACATCTTCGGGTTCGGGAGTAGAATTTAGGAAATGAATAAGAAAGTGACTTCCGATGGTGTGGCGCACAAACTGCCGGCGGACTTGCGAGCGGTTCTTATAGCTGACAAAGCGGCTCTCGCCAAGTGGGAGAGTCTTACACCGCTGGCACGCAACGAGTGGATTTGCTGGGTTGAGTTTATCAAAAAACCGGAGACACGGCGAGAGCATGTGGAGCGGGTGTGTCCAGAATTGAAAGATGGGAAGCGCCGCCCTTGCTGTTGGATTGGTTGTACCCACCGAAAGGATAAAAAATAAGCCCCACGCAAAAATTCTTACTTCGTAAATAACCCGACGCAAGCTGAGCGCTCGTGTCGCTATGTGATGTTTGCTCTGACAGTTAGATAATTGCTTGACCGTCACCCAAACAAACCAATCTGTTCAAGTTTGCGAGCAAGAATGGCAGTAGATAGTTTTCGCTTTTCCGATCTGATATGAGTAGCTCTCGAATGGTCTTCTTGTACATTTCGGTCGCTTTTGTGTGAGCCGCGCTTGCCGAATGCCCCTTAACCAGAGAGAGCGCCACGCTATACGCTGGGTCAAGAAATAACTTCGCGGTCTGGTCATTAGTTGGGTTGCTTACCAGGCTTTCATCAATAAAAAACACAAACTCCTCGGTATAGCCAATATATGCTTTTGTGCCACTCTTCACCGCGGCTGGACCGAGTTCCTTGGCTGAATCACACGAGATCGCATAAACAACCGAGCCAGCTAGTAGTAACTCGTTCTGTCCGGCTGAAATCAAAGGCTGGTTGTCTTGTCCGGTCACGGTACCAGCATCACCGTGGCCGTTCAGCACGATAAAATCGGGGCTTATCTTGCGTAATCGACCTTCGAGTTCGGTTAGGATCGCCTTTTGTCCAGCTAAATCGACCACGGTGATTTTCCGTCGGAGCGCTTCACCAATTAATCCTTCTGCCCAATGAAAAAGCCAAATTGTCGTGTAATCGTGGTTGGGTCGAGTAACGAGAAGGGACTTATCCATTAATCTGCGTCAGTAAAGCTCCGTGTTTCAAAGCCCGCAGATAATCTAGTTGAATATTGATAATCTTTTGACCGAGGTCGGTCTTCTCGCTAACGGCTCTGATCAAATCCTCTTTTGAGAACTCGCCGTCACTGCCGATTGAGATCTTTTTGCCCGACGGGAAGGTTTGGAGTCTGGCTTTGACCAGCTCCCGAATCTCTTCGTCGTTAACAATATCGGTTTGTTTGGTGGCTGACATGTTAGTTAAATAATATCCAAGGCTACTAACTTATTCAAAATCTCTTTACCAGTATCCGTATCTTGGTCAATCTCAAGTTTAGCAATCCGCCAAGTAATCGGCTCGCCATTAACGGTGATTACGACTTCCTCGCGAATATTGAGTGGCAAGTTGTCATATGTTTTATAGAATCGCTCTTTCTCCATTTGCTCTGTTATTTTAGGTTAAACTATCCTGGAGTTCAATGCTATAGACAACTCTTCGCATTGAGGACTTCCCCGTATCTTGCAACTAAATTAGTCTAGCATCCTCCAGGGTGCGTAGCTCGACATTTCCTGGTTCGGGAGTAGAATCTAGACTAGATGGATCAAGTCCAAGACGCATATACTGAATGGGCGGCAGGTTACGATCATTTTGCCAAGAAAAATATCGGGATTATTAAAAACTACCCAGTAATTCTGGGGATGATTGAAAAAGAGCCAAGAAAAGATCGTGGGCTGGAATTGGGCTGTGGTACGGGCCTTCTCACTGTTAAGCTGAGCAAATACTGTCCGGAGATTATAGGATTAGATTTTAGCGAACCGATGCTCCAGGAGGCGCGAAAAAAATCAAGCTTGGGCGCCAAGATGTCTTTTCAGACAGGAGATATCACCAAGAGTTTGCCTTTTAATAACGATTTCTTTGACTTTGTAGTAGCGTCTTTGGTTTTCAATCACATTGAGAATATCGAACCGATTGTTAACGAAATCCAGCGAGTGCTAAAAATTGGCGGTATCTTAGTTTTTGACGAAGCCGATATGACGCCCCGAACCCCAGAACAACTTAAGCATAAATTGAGAGTTGCTGAACTCGATCCACTTTTAAAACGTCGCGATGAGGGTATCGGTATTTGGTTCGGTCGGCCGCTCGATAAAGTTAAGTCGCTACTTGAACGCGCTGGTTTCAAAGTTGAGGACGTTGCTAAAACAGTCGTCGATAAGGAACTCGAACCGATCGTCGAGAACTATCAGCACCACAAGGGCAGGGTATTTTCTCTCATTATTAAGGCTAGGAAAATCTAGCAGTAACTCGACAGTTCCGTTTCGGCACGTCATCATAAATTCATGAGCGGAACGAGAAAAATATTTTTGTTTGTCGCTCTACCGTTGGTGATAATTTTTGGGGCTATTATGTTTTTCACTCTTGGTGGCAGGGGCGACAATACCAATAATATTTCTGGCAATAATTCGGCCTCAACACAGGGTAAGGACTGTCCAGCGCTCGTTACCCCAGTTGATGTATCACTGGTAACTTCCGTTCTCTATCCCGGCCAGATTCGTGGTGGAGATTTTAAGCCCCATGGCGGGTTTCGGTTGGATAACGCTGGAGATAACTTCGTCAGCGTCAAGGCGCCGCTGGACGCTAAAGTCACCGACGGCAGTCGCTACATTGAACATGGCGAGATTCAATATATGTTCAGCTTCGAGCATAGCTGTGGGCTAAAGTATCGCTTTGATCATTTGAAAACGCTCTCGGCCAAACTTCAAGCCGTTGTCGAAAAATTACCTGAAGCCAAAGTAGGTGATTCTCGCACAACCGAAATCGAAGGGAATATAACTGCTGTCGCAGGAGAGATTGTAGCCACGGCCGTCGGTTTTGAAAAAAGTCCCGACGATATCAACCGACCAAATGTCGGGTTTGACTTTGGGCTTTACGACTCCAGGCAAAAAAATGAGTCGTCAAAAGATTCTGCTTGGGTGGCGGCCCACCAAGAGGATGGCGACCAAGCGATATACGGTGTCTGCTGGCTTGATTGGTTACCCGCCTCAGATGCCGTAATTCTTAAAGCCCTATCGGGTGCTGACGGCCAAAGTGGTAAAACTAGCGATTACTGCAAGTAACTCGACATTTTCCGCAACACTGTTACATATTAGTTAACGAAAATGTGGCCAGGAAACTTCTAGCCACATTTGGTAAAAATCGTTCTTTAGCTCCTCATACAAAATTATGGGCGCTAGGGTTAGGCATGAGCCTAGGTGAAAAGACTATAACTACATTGGTTTGTCTCTTCTCGAGGAATCGTTCTAATGAAGATGAAGGAACTTCCTAAGGTCTTTGTCTGGGAAGTAAATCTCCCACTCTTCCTTAAACTCCTCGAATGTTTCGCGGAAATACCGCATTGTCCGTCGAATTGCTGGAGTTAGTGCTTTGTGTAACGGGCCGTCAAAGCCCAAATACATCCGCATTTGCTCCGTAATCTCCCTGCTCGCCACAAATCCCTCTTCCGGTCGCACTGGTAAGCAAAACCGCTTCTCAACGCTAACTGGATCGTGATAATCGTAAGCGAGTACTAGCTCGAGTCGTAGCTTGACCCTTCGAACCCCAAGAGGGTGAAGCAAGTCAAACAGCATTAACAGGTCGGTGATCCTGGGGTCGGTTCCGTGGTTATGAAACCGAGATCGCAACGTAGCCTCAATTTGTGCTCTTTCGGGAGCAACTGTTTCTGCCATGACAACAGCACCAGTAGTTACGTGTAGAAGCTGAGGACAATACATCGCTCCCCAGTAACGAAGCTCAACATCTAAACCATGGCTGTAGAAGCGGGTTTCGATATAAGCGGTGTGATCTCGATCTTCGGTGTGACCGGCCGTCAGACACTCGGTCGAACCAGCCTGGGTCGTGCGACAAAAGAAGGGGCCGACATTGTTTGGTTGATACGGCTCTTGGCCAAGAACGTGTTTTAGGCGTTCAAAAACCAGGGGTTCGTACCGACCAGCAAATTCAGCGCAGAGTTTTGTTGTTAACATACGTATTCCCTCCAACCACGATTCGTGATGAAGATGCGAGAATTATAGATCAGATATAGTCGGAGGTCAAGGATTTGGGAGATAATTTATTCGGAATTATTATTCCCCAGAACTCGAATATTCCTCTTATTCGTTAGGATAGATGTATGAAGAGGTGGCAAAAGTGGCCTTCAGCAGCGTAGGGCGGACATTTTTGTTCTAGCTCGACATTCTCTGAATTCAAGGAGTAGTATTGGTTTATGGAGAATGTCCCGCTAGCCCAGTTGATAAGTTTGAAGGGTAAAATCGCGATTGTTACCGGTGGGGCGATGGGCATCGGCCGCGGTATTGTCAAGCGATTGGCCGAAGCTGGCGCCAAAGTTTTGATTGCCGATTTCAACCACGAAGCGGCGCAAAAAACTGCTAAAGAGCTACAGGGTAATGGCTGGGTCGTCCTGTCGATAAAAACCGATGTTGGCAATGAAGCGGATGTGAAAAAAATGATCGAAGTCTGCCAAGAGGCGCTCGGTGGTATTGATATCTTGGTCAACAACGCCGGCATCTATCCACCAGAGCCAGTGGCCAAAATGAGCGGTGAGGATTTTGAAAAAGTAATGCATGTCAATTTGCGTAGTGTTTTTCTAACCACAAAGTATGTTAGTGAAGTGATGAAGCAACAGGGTCGGGGCGGAAAAATTATCAATATTACTTCCGTTGACGCTATTCACCCTTCGATGGTTGGTTTGGCCCACTACGACGCCTCTAAGCACGGTGTTTGGGGTTTTACCAAAAACTCGGCTCTGGAACTGGCCAAAGACAAGATTTGGGTCAATGCCATCGCTCCAGGAGGCATTAATACACCTGGGGTGGCGGCGATGCAAGGAGTTGCGCCACAAGCGGACGCCGAAACGCTAAAGAAACAGACCGAGGCATTTATGGCCAAAATCCCGATGGGCCGGATGGGCGAGCCGGACGAAATTGGCAAAGTCGCGCTCTTTTTGGCCAGCGACCTCGCTAGCTACATGACCGGCGAACAGGTTGTTGTCGACGGCGGCGTACTGCTTAGCTAGCACGACTGTTCCAGTTTCAGGTTCGATGCGATTTTTTAGATTCCTAGGGCCTTAGCGATTAAACCGATTGCTTGTTCTGGTAGGTCTAAACTACTCAAGTGAAATGCTCCGTGATTGCCGTTTGGATCTTCTAAAACTGCTAGGACATTGGCACCGTGTGCGACTAGGAAGGTTTTAGTTTCTGCCATCCCTAGGCAACCGCCCTGTTCGGGACTAGGATCCTTCCCGCCACAAGCCAAAACCCAAGCAACGTTCTTAAAAAAAGTCGGCGAAATAGTACCGTTGGGCTTATCTTCATACCACGGGAAATCCGACTGGTATCTACCAGAAGCTGAAATAGCAGCATCAAAAACCGCTCCACTACCTCGATCGTTAGCAATAACCGCGTAAGAATTAGCACTCCCCCGTGAAAAACCTTCTAGAATAACTAGATCGTTGGCCACATAACCTTGGGCTGTTAGAAATTGCCTCGTCTGCGCAACAACTTCAGAAGGGGAATAGTATTTCGCTTTCGTACCTTCACCACCGTCCCACCAGTTTAAGGAAGCCAAAGCATAGCTTCCGCCCGTGAGGTGTGACTTCCAGGCAGCGTAGTCAGACTCGGCCGTAGTCTCGTGTCCAGGCAGAGAAATAATAACTTTCTTGGGTGAAGCGTTGTTTTGACCCTCTGGTGCGCCGTAATAGAAATATTGTTCTCCATCAGCCGTAGTTATTTTTTGCGGGCTCTCTAGCGTCGAGACACTATCTGGCTCTATAACTTTAATGGTTGTCTGATTATGGGTATCGGTAGTGTTATTAGTGTTGGTAACGGGAATTTTTGTCTCGTCGTAATCGTTCTTAACGGATCGCTGGGTAAAATAGAGTGTGATACTAATGGCGAGAATCGCCAAGATAGCGATAGCCGTAATCAGTGCCTTTTTCGGGTGCGTTGAACTATCCGTTTGGACCTCATCCATACATTTACTTTAGCGATTAGCGAGTTAAAACTAAACAATCACTCGACAATTGACCTCTCAAGCGTAGAATCATATCCGATGGGTCGATTAACTTCAGTCTTAGTTGCGAGTGCCTATAAACATGCCGTTCGACCGATTCTTTTTCGGCACGACCCGGAAATTGCCCATAATAGGATTACTGCTCTTGGGGAAAAGATTAGCCAGCGCCGTATAGCGCTGTCAGTTATTCGATATTTGTTCGGCCAGCGAAACCCCCTCCTTAAGAAAACTGTATCTGGAATTGAGTTTCCCTCTCCAATCGGTCTAGCCGCTGGTTTTGATTATCAGGCTAAACTACCTTGGGTTTTAGAGGCTCTTGGATTTGGATTTGCCACCGTTGGCACCATCACCAACCGCCCTTGTTCGGGCAATCCCCGACCGTGGTTGGGACGGTTAGTTAAGTCCCAGTCTCTGTTAGTAAATAAGGGATTCAAAAACGATGGTATCGTCGCCACGCTAAAACGATTGCAAAATTTACCATCAATAATGCCGGTTGGTTTAAGTATCGGCCAAACTAATTCCCCAAAGATTGATACCGAAGCCAAGGCGATTGATGATATCATCGCCTGTTTCACCTACGCCGAAGGTCACCCTCACCAATGCCGCTATTACGAGCTCAATATCAGCTGTCCCAATATCCAAAAACATATCTCTTTTTACTCACCTTTACCGCTAAAAAAGCTGCTAGAGGGGCTAGAGAGACTAAAAATTTCTCGACCAGTATTTATTAAATGTCCTGTTAGCGTCAGTGACGAAGAATTGGTTGGCATTGCCGAGACAGCCAGTAAGTTCTCATTCATTTCTGGTTTGGTTATTGGCAATCTTCAGCGCGATCGGACCCATCCAACAATTCTTAGGGACGAGCTTGCTAAGTGTGGCCCAGGCAATTTCAGTGGGCTGCCGACAAGAGTCCGCTCAACGGAATTGATAAAAATAATTCGCGCAAAATTCGGGACTCGTTTCGCCATTATTGGCTGTGGCGGGATTTTCGGCACCGAAGACGCCGAGGCCAAGTTTGCCGCCGGCGCTGATTTGGTCCAGCTGATAACAGGCCTAATTTTCAAAGGCCCGCAATTGGTATCCGAAATTAATCACAGCCTAACTGGCCACAATCTACTTTGGAAGTGACTCACAAAGAAACGGTTTTTGGACGAGCTCATTCAGTAAGTTCGAATGCTTCCCTGTCACCGTCAAGAGAGCGCTTGAGTGCATCCTTATCGGTTTCGTTTAGTCGTTCGGCGGTAAAGATCTTGTCTAGTACACTCTTGTTATAGAATCGGAGAATTGAAGGTAGAACATCATATTCTCGTTGTAGTAGAACGCTTTCAGGCCCGGGCATAAATAAATCAGATAGATTGTCGGTTCCAATCCGAACCGGAACTCCGGCTACGAGAAGCTCCCTGACACGCGCAAGAGAGTTATGTATTGGGCCAACGTGGTTGCGCATCTGTCGATTTGAGAGCGCCGCATGCGGACAAACTATTACTCCAATGTTGTTTTCAATCAGCCCATCGACTAAACGCTTAAAACGATCTTCGCTGTCGCATGACGGTGATATCATATGAACCGCCCAAATCGGGGGCGGGTTTTTGATCCCGGCTGCAGTAATATTCCATCTTACTGCTTCCACTAAACGCTCCGTACCGCCTTCGTTTGGTGTGTTAGTTTGGTCGACGTGTACTTGAAGTGGAATATTATTCCGTAAAGCCAGGTCGATAAGCAATCGGAGGTGCCCATTGAAGCCAACCGGGTGTCCCGGCCGATCATCACGCTCTGGTAGACCAACAAGAAACTGTGCCCGACTCGCCAGCTCTTCCAGGAGTTCGTAACGGTCCGACCCCCAGTCTTTAAAGCCGAAAATTGGATAGGCTCCAACCTTTAACTCGTAACCCTTCTTGACATACTCTGCTCGAAGTTTCAGAGCGACGTCGAACGCTCTCGACCCAATATCTACCGAGCAGTCGGTGATCGCGTTCATACCAATTTCACCCGCTTTGATCTTTGCTTCGATTACCGTACGCATCCTTTGTTCGAGACTCTCTTTGGTATAGGCCGTCCCTCGATGCAAGACACCCGTGGCAGTCTGCTTGCGTGGCAGTGGGGCATCGCTGAAAGCGGTGAGTCCGCCTTCATGCTGGAAAAAGTCGTCTGCGTAGGTTAACGCCCGATCTAAGTGAACATGGTTATCAAACCAGCCAGTTGCAATCGCTTTGGAGGCTTCTGCTGTAGTCTGCTCCTCCAATAAAAAAGCTTCAGCTCTCTTGGGAGTAACTCTGCGCTTTGATATCTGCTTTGGCATCTAGAGCGAACGTAGAGGATTCATGACGCGCGGTCAACGGTCGGCCCGATTTTCGATAAAACAGTCTTGACATTCTCACCAGTCGGCAGAACAATTTGGGTAGTAAGGAGCTAGATGCCAACAACAGTTATCGGCAGATGGTCGGTCGGATTGAACACTCTGTTTTTAGTTGCAATTACCGCTTCACTCCTGCTTGTTGAGGCGTTCAAATTGCTATCCTTTGACAACCGTTGGTGGGATATAACTGTCGCAATCGCCTTCCCGACAAGCATCATTGCTTTAATCACGGGGATAATTGCGGTTAGAAAACATCACGATCGTTCTGTCTTGATTTACTTATCTGTCGTCGTTGGTGTATGCACCATCCTCTTTGCCCTACTGCATAGTTTATTCATTAGTGATTGAGACGCTACGGCTTGAGACGGTACAATCTAATAGTTGTCTTTTTGCCAAGGTTTGTCGTTTCGCAGGTTTCCATGGGCTGGTGATTAGGGAAAGAAAAGGCCAGCGAGACTATAGTAGTTTTCTTTCCGATGTGCCGGAACAACCAGGATTCGATTTGGGCGAGAGTTTCGTTGAGTAAGTAGAGATAAACGACATCCGCGGTTGTTAGCTGGCGCTCAATTTGACGAAAGTCGCCCCGAACAATTGTGATATCTTTGGCGTGCCCACCGAGCCAAACATTAATTATCGATCGCCAGTAGCCGTAGTACGATCGATCAACGCCAACACCTTTTGCCCTAAACTCTTTTGTGGCCAATACTAGTGACCGAGCGTTGCCACAGCCAAGATCGATAACCGTCTGTCCTGGTGATAATCCAGTCAGTTTCAAACAGTCGCGAATTGCTTTTGGGCTGGCATAAACGATTGGTGAGCCGGAAATCGTGGCCATTAGTAATGAAGCCTGCCAAAAGAGAACAAATACCGAAATAATCAGGAGGACTGACAGGGTGATTAGCATTCTTGTACTTCAATACTAGACATAGTTTCTCGAAAGCGGTACCGAACAATTCCCGTACCTTGCAGGTTGACATCAGTAAGTCTCATAGGTAGATGTTACCATTTTTCGGAAAAATGTTGCTCACAAGCTACGGTAGTTCTGGCATACTAGAAGGCATAAAATGTCTTCCCTAAACAGCAAGAAGATTTCCGGCGCCCACACCAGCAGAATCGAAGTGGCAAAAAGCATAATTGAGGCTGCTAGTAAGCTTGGATGCGTGAACAAGATCGTCCTTGGCGTCATAAAGCAAGTAAAATCTCCGCCTGTATATAAAAGTATAAAAGTAGCCGAGGTACCGGCCGGAATCCGAGTTAGGGTTCGTGGCCCAAAGTCTGTCCAGGAGCTCTTTATATATACCAGCGATCGCCCAGTAGCGACCGCGACGATCGCTGAAGTATTTAATAGCTAGCGCCACTAAACCCTCGCTAGTACAGCCACAGGGTGGTAACGGGTTAAGCTTTATGACTTACAGTGAAGAGACTCCCAGGCATTTGCCTGGGAGTCTCCACTTTCCCTAAATTAAGACTTCGACTACTTTTTGTTGAGGTAGTCGCTAATCTTCTGGTTGATCTGCGAGTCGTCCTTCATATCTTCAATATGGTTGATGCGGTCGCGATTAATGCGCATTGTATCCGTTGGGCCATAAATCTCATCGCCAAGCTTGATTAAGTCAACTGTGGCCTCGGACGGAGCAGGTGTTTTGCTATCAGCTGGGATTAAAGAAGATTGAGATCGTAGGTAGTAAATATCCTTGAGGACGACAACTTGATTATGCAAGTCGCTGGCGTAGCCAAAGTAAACCTGGCCATCAGCCAAGAATACCGCCTGTCGAGGTCCTGATGTGTCAGGCTTGCGACTCTGCCATGATGCGTAACCGGACCAAAACACCGCAACAACAACTATTAGGCCAAAAACTGTTCCGTAGAGTTTATTATTCATTCCCTATCTATCTCCATTTTTCTAGATTATATTTTTAAACTTATTACTGTGTGCGACTAAACGACAGTCGATCACCGATCAACCACTGACATCAATATTAGTAGTTTTCGGCCGAAAATCAAATCCTGCTTTCCACTGGTTCGAAATACGGTCGGTCAGGATTGTCATTGGTTGATATAAGGTTTTTGGGTTGTTTTCGATACTTTAGTCGACAATTCAAACCCGTTAGGGTGGGTCTTGACAAGTTGTCAGTATCGCCCATAGTAGAATAGTGAGTAGTTGGTTTGTACTGGTCGACAACAGTCAGCTAGATACACGAGTAGTATAAGAAAAAGGAGGAAAAAATAAAAAATATATCATTCATTAAAAAAAGCATTGGCTTATTAGTGGGAGTGGCCACTGCTTCCATCTTCGCACTCGCATTGTCGATTGCGGCTCCCATGGCGGCGTTGGCCGCCTCCGCTGACAACGTTGTCGGCACCTTCACCGTTAAACCTAGCGGTGGCGTCTATGGAGGAATTAATTTCCAAAATAGCGGTGGTGTCTACGGTGGTTCTACATTGTATGACAATGGGGACTTCCACGTTGGTACAGACAATCTATTGTTCCTTGATGCTCCTGTTATGGTAAATGTCTCAAACGCCCTCTCATTCGGAGGTGCACTACGAGCCAACAACATTAGCAGCAAGGCATTCAACGGTTCTCAGCTATATGATGACGCCAACTTTCATATCGCGACCGACGATGCGATGTACTTTGACGCTACAAGCTTCATCTTTAAGGCTGGTTCGACCTTCTCGGGTCTACCTGTCGCTGCTGGTGCGGTAGCTATAGCTCCAACCGCAGCGCAGACAATACTGCCGACTGGTAACACAGTGCCTTTGGCCATTCAATTGTCATCTGGTGGTAACACCAATATCTTGAACTTGAATAGCGCAGCTGGAACAACCGTGGTTAGCTTTGGCGCCACTGGTAACACAGCTATCTCTGGCACATTGGCAGTAACAAACGATGCTACCTTCGCTGGTAACGTCACATTGGGCGATGCCGCTGGTGACACAATCACCTTCACAGGCACACCAACATTCGCTGCCTTGAACGCAACAACTGTTACAGCTAACACCCTAAGCGGTTCAGCAGTAACAAGCACTGGCGCTCTATACAACAACATCACAACTGGTGCTGTTGGAATGGCAACCGGTCTAACGACTGGTAACTTGACTCTTGGTGGCGCTCAAACAACCGGTACAATCACCATTGGTGTTGCGACCCAAACTGGGAACGTAGTCATCCACGGTGGTGTCACTGGCGGAGCAAACACCTTGTTTAGTGGTTCAACCACTTCAACAATCGCTATGGGTGGCTCGTTAACCACAGGTACTCTTACCTTGGGTAACGCTGCCATGACCGGCGCAACCGTTCTAAGTGGTGGTACGACTGCCGCTAACACGATCTTCGCTGGTACAACAACTGGTTCGATCACCATGGGTGCTGGTCTAACGACTGGTACATATACATTAGGTGTCGCAACCCAGACAGGTGCAGCCGTTCTTAACGGTGGCACAACTGCTGCCAACACCATCTTCGCCGGTGTAACAACTGGTTCGATTACCTTGGGTGCTGGTAACACAACCGGTAACATCACAATTGGTAACGCTGCTGCCACAAGCGGTATCACAGTTATCAACGGTGGTACGACTGCCGCGAACACCTTGTTCAACGGCACGACAACTGGTTCGATCGCATCTGGTGCTGCTTTGACAACTGGTAACTTCACAATTGGTAACGCTGCAGCTACGACAAGCCAAACCATCATTAACGGTGGCTTAACTTCAACAACTGCTGCTCCAAACCAATTGTTCCCGAACACCACGACAGGTAACATGTCGATTGGTCAAGGTCTAACAACCGGTGGCCTGTGGATTGGTGGCGGCGTAATTGCTGCTGGTACGATCAACATTGCTAACGGTACGGTTGCTGGTGCTGCCTCTGGTGGTGCACAGACAATCAACATCGCTGGTGCCCTTGCGACCGGTGGTATCTCGACAATCAACATTGGTACAGCTGCTGCTGCTAACGTCGTAACGATGGGTTCAACCAACGGTGCGGCTTCCCTAGCTCTTGACGCTGGTACTGGTGCTTTGACAATAGGTAACTCTGCTGCTGCTCGCACATGGAGCGTTGGTACGGGTGCCGCTGTTCAAACAGTCAACATGTTCACAGGTAACGCTGCTCACACCATCGTTATGGGTTACGGTACCGCCGGTGTAGCTGGCACAACCACCATTAACGCTGGTACGGGTGGCTTGAACCTAGCAAACACAGCTGATGCGCGAACGATCGCCATTGGTACAGGTGCTGCTGCTCAGACCTGGAACGTTGGTACAGGTGCTGCTATTCAAACAATGAACATTGCTACTGGAAACGCCGCTCACGTTATCGTCATTGGTAACGCCACAGCTGGCGGAGCTGCTTCGACAACAATCCACGCTGGTACAGGCGGAGCCAACTTGTTCACCACGGCTGATGCTCGCACGATCGCCATTGGTACAGGTGCCGCTGCTAACACATGGAACGTTGGTACAGGTGCTGCTATCCAAACGGTTAACATGTTCACCGGAAACGTTGCTAACGTTATCATCATTGGTAACGCTACGGCTGGTACAGCTGCTTCGACAACAATCCACGCTGGTACAGGTGGTTTGAACCTAGGTACATCTGCTGACGCTCGAACGATTGCTATTGGTACTGGTGCCGCCATTCAGACGGTTAACCTTGCCACTGGTAACGTTGCTAACGTTATCACCATGGGTGACATCACAGGCGCCCCTGTCGGCACTGTCCGACTATCTGGTGCTACTGTCACCATCCAAGGTGGGTTCAACTACGCAGTTGACGCCCAAGCGAGCGACACCTATGTCGTAACCTTGGCTCCGGCCCTAACAGGCTACGTCGCTGGTCAGGTTATCTACTTCTTCGCTGCAACAGCTAACACCGGTGCCGCTACGATTAACGCTAACGGCCTAGGTGCTCAGACTATTGTGAAGCGAGCTGCGACCGCTCTTGCTGACGGAGATATCCCTGCAAGCGCTATCGCACACATCGTGTACGACGGGACCAACTTCCAGTTGATGAACCCGATCGTCGAGTAGTTCTAAACTCTAAGAACACTCAAACCAAAAAAGGGCTTCGGCCCTTTTTTGGTACACCTAGACTGTCGGTTGCGACATTGCTATGATAAATGGCAGTTAAATGATAATAAAACTTGAAGTAAATAGGGGTGGCTTAAGGTGGGTTGTCGCCTTATTACTAGCTGTCGGTCTATTCTTTGGTGGCTTCTATGCTCATCAAACAATCGGACCTAGCAAGCCGACTCAACAGATAACCGATCAAAAGAATAGCTACTATATAAGTTTTGACGACTATTACTACGAGATACCGAAGCAGAAAGCGGCGGATGACAAACTGGTGCCAGGCGGTCAGTTCCTCTACAACACGGGGGTTGCCATCAAAGCTAATAGCCTCGAGAGTCTCTTCAATGACGGGGCAATCGCTGTTCAGGCGCTCATTCCTCTTAATGCTGACACCGGAGCTTTTGAAAGATATGTCAACGAATCTGTAAAACCGTCCGCCGCTAGCGCTTTTAAGGGTACTGCTGAAGTGACATTCGATACCCGCAAGAAAGATAACGTGCGGGTCGCAGAGGTCGTCTCTAAAAAAGACGGGGCGGTTATTCGTCGCCAATATATCGTTAACTTGCCGCAATCAGTGGCCGTTATCTCTAAGGACGACGGTGAAGCATTCCGTAAGATCGGGGAATCAGTGAGTCAGGCCTCAGCAAAGTTCTCAGATTACGAGAAAATGAAGCTTCAGGTACTATCTCAATCGTTTATGTTAAGTAACCGGATGTTTGATGACATGTACCGACTGGCCCACGAAGATTTTAGAGGAGCGGCAAGTGTTGACGCCCTAAACAGGTTGGCTGATAAATCAAAAGAGATTTTCTCGCTTGAAGCCAAGGTGTCGGGCGTCAATTTAACTAATAAAGACGAGATGAGCGCTACCATTCACTACACTGACCCTGAAAAGCCGGCGAACAACAAAATTGGAACCCTTACCTTTCGAAAAGCAGCTGGTGAGTGGAAGCTGTTTACTCTACAGCTACCGAACGGTACAGTAACCGGTGCAACACAGGAACCGCCTAAATAACAGGTTGTGGGCCGTTCTAGAGTTGTTGTCTTGACAGGGTTGAAGAAGGAATCGCAGTATGTTAGTGTGAATGAAACGAAGATTAAGATCAATTCTATTTTAATATGATGAAAGGTGGTAATTAATGAAAAATAAATTCTTTCGCATTCTTATCTCTGTCATTGTCTTGGCGATATTAGGAGTGGGCGGTTACTTTGGCTACCAGTACAGTCAGCGTGGCCCGAACCAAGAAAAGTTATTAAAAACAGCTCGTGAGGCCTACCCTGATGACGCACGTTACGTAAGCTTTGGCGCCAACTACATGTTCGCGGTTTCCGAGTCTTTCAATGTCGATGAGTCTACGATGCCTGGCGTTCAGCTGCTCATCTCAACCGGCTTGACCGACCTTAAGATCGACAATTTTGAGCAGCTCTTTGACGCTGCAATTATTGCCGTTCAACCCATCGCCGAGATTAAGGCAAACGATAATGGTGATGTCAGTACCTATGTTAAGAAGACCCTACTACCTGACTTAAAGAAGAACCTCGGTGGAGATATTAAAGTTAAATATTCCACGCCTGGTAAATTCCGAGTTGCGACAATTACCGTACACAAAGACGGTAAACTTGTTCGCCAGCTTCACATCCAAGGCGGTGCCCACCCAGTTATGGTAGCGGCTAAAGAAAACAGTGACGCCTACTACGAGACCGTTTCAACGCTAATCGGGGTTGAGGATGCCACCGGCAAGGACGAGCTCGAACCTATCAAAAAACTTATTGAATCAAGTGTAACTCTGGCTCAGCAAGGAAAGATTCAGGAACTATTCAATAGCGGTTCGGCAGAGTTTAAAGAGAAAACCAACGTTAAAGACCTTACGGCAGCAACTAACAACGCCAAGTCTTTCTTGTCGCGTAACGTTGTTGCCCCTGGCGGTACTCTCCTGGGCAACGCTTTCACTGGAACTCTGACATTCAACTCAACGAAAAAAGAGGAAGAGCCGGGACTCGGTGCTGTTCACCTGGCTAAAGTGGATGGGGTTTGGAAGCTAAACGGCCTATCCCTGCCTGCACCGAAGAAATAACATTTAACAATCTTTCATTCCAGATACTTTTTCTTTCGGCTTAGAGCGAAAGAAACGAACGAAGGCAAAGATTGCTAGTGCCCCCACGATAATGCCAATGCTAATAAAAATGTGGGCACCGGGTGATCTCTGCCAAAGAACAACTAGTAAAGCACTTATTCTCATTGTTGGGTAAACGAAGATAAGGGTGCCAATCAGACTCCAGAAGAGAAACGGCCAGAACGGAAATTCGGCCACTCCCGCTATTAATGAGGACCACGGTCGAACATAACCTATCAAACGTGTAGCTAAGACTGTAATTGAGCCGTATTTGTCATACCAAAGACGAACGGCTTTTTCGGCTTCGCAAAACTTTTTACTCTTGGCAAAGCGGTGAGCCAGTCCTCGTTTGAACCAACGACCTATTCCATAGGCAACAATTGCGCCTATCATATGCGAGGCAACGATAAACCAATACATAGGCCAGAAAGAATACCGACCTTGGGTTATAAGGTGTGAGGCAACTAGGAATGCACCCTCTGTTGGTAGGGGAATACCAATATTCTCAATTAGCATCGAAACAAAGATTCCCAGTAGGCCGTAGTGGCCAACTAAACTAATTAGGCTCTCAAGCATTTTTACAGAATTGCTTTTGCAAACAATTCATTCCGGCGATCAAACGATTGCAAGAGTTGTCTCAGAATAGGATTAGCTAGCGATATTTGACTGCGATAGCTGTTAATTGCCGCTCTTTTCCTAGTTTGTTCATCCGTAGATGCAACGAAGACTTCCCAGTCGTATTCGTCAGTTAACTTCAAAGGAGGCAGTAGGTACTTTTCTGATGCATCGCCGATCGGTCGGGGATAGCGATCCGAGTGAATTAGAAAAAATAGGGTCGTGAACTTAGCTACTGTAGTCGAAAGAGTCTGAACGGCCCTTCCAGAGGCAGCGTGATCTGGATGTTCATCTTCGATAAGGGTGGTAATAACAATCGTTGGTTGGAAGTTTTTTATCTCATCTCCTAAACGAACTACAAATTGATCGTACTCGGTCTTCGATGATAGTTCGCCGTCAGGAAAATCAAAGAAGATTAGCTGATCTTCCGTGAGACCGAGTTTTGCATCAGCTATGACCGCCTCATCATGTCGGATCTCCTTCTTACCGTGCTTATTACCGTCCGTAGCAAATACTACTTCAACCTTGGCACCAGCCGAAACGGCACGCTGGATATAATCACCTGCGCCCAACACCTCATCATCTTGATGCGGGGCAATTACTAAGACCCGGTCAGCTGAAGTTGGTGAATTAATCGAGCCTAGAAGCGAAAAGCTTGCTTGGGGTAGGGTATCCAGACCGCTAAGATAGAGCCCGAGGCCGATACCAGCGGCAACAATTAGCCCTAAAATTAACTTCTTCCAATTAGTGCGCCAGTAGTTGTACATATAAGTCCTCGAATAATTGTAAACTTTTTCGGAGCTCATGTTCGGTGGCGGTTTGAATAGCAGCTATCGAGAGCTGGGCGCGTAGGTCGGAATCATCTAGTAGTTTCTTGATCTTAGTAGCTAGATCTGTCGAAGATCCCGCTTCAAATAAGAGACCGTTTTGACCATCGTGAATCAGCTCTGGTAGAGCACCCCAGTTGGCGGCTACCACTGGTTTTCCAGCAGCTAATGCCTCTAGGGTTGTGATGCTCTGGGTTTCCATTGAGGCAATAACATAAATATCTGCTACCTGGTAAAGCGCAACCAGATCAAGTGAGTGGTGGGGTATCAAGCCGGTAAGTGTCGCCCATTGGCTTAAGCCACGCTTATCTATCTGACGAGCCAAGGATAATTGCTTATCGCCACCGCCAACCAGGAGCAAGTGGCATGGTATTTGGGCTCTAACCTGCGCGAAAGCATCGATAAGTATATTAAGTGACTTATCTTTGTCTAATCGTCCTAAATACAAGATTATTGGCATGTTTGGTAAGTTGTAGGCCTTCCTGGTCTGCTCAAGCGGAATGTACGCAAAGAATCTTTCGATATCCACGCCATTACTTAGCGCACAAAGCGGTACCTTGACTCCTAATCCTCGAAGGTAATCTACCGTTGTGTAACTCGGTGCGATAACGGCTTGGCACTGGTTATAAAATTTAACATACTTTCTGCGTAGCCAAGATAAAACCATGGACCGGATAGGCCTTGGTAAATAAGCCCCGACATAATCGAGCATGAAGTGGTTAGAGGCAACGGTTGGCACTCCGTGATTGGTAGCTGATTTTTGTAAGTAGCGGCTCATTGCCATCGGGTCGTGGACATGGACAATATCGGGTTTCACTTCCCGGAATATTTTTTCAGTGATCCTGCCGGTGAAAACTGGTAGATAGAATCCTCTACGGGCAGGGTTGGGGATCGACCTAACACGGTAAATTGTTAGGTTGTCTTGATGCTCAACATAGCTTCTGAGCGATCGGGATGGCGCAACAATGAAAACTTGGTGCCCGTGTTCTATTAAATACTGAGTTAAAAGATCTACTCCGACTGCTACACCAGAAACATTAGGTTTGTAAGAAAGAGTGCCAATTAGTACCCGCATCCTCCATAGAATACAGGGAAAGGCAGTTTTCTTCTAACCCCAAGGATCGTCGTACTTGTGAATTAACTTGGTCAGCGTACGCTGTAGTTGAGGGGAGGTAGGATTACTACTGCTAACACTTTAGTGCTACTTTTCGCCTGGATCGGTATTGTTGATACGGTTTATCTTATTTACCATCTCATCACTAAAACCGATGTTGCTTGTCCGTTCTTCCCGCCTGAATGGTGCCGAACTGTTCAATACGCCCCTCAGAGCCGAACCCTTGGTATTCCCAATCCGATTCTTGGATTCTGTATGTATGTGGTGTTACTACTCCTTATGTATGTCTTTATGCCAGCCGTCTGGGCCTACTGGGCAGTTCGGGTAGTAATTACAATAGGTTTTCTTGTTTTCAATGTATTTCACTTACGTTCAGGGATTTGTCCTTAGGGCTTACTGTACCTGGTGTGTTATCTCTGCGATCAACTTTATCGTAATGTTCGTCGCCAGCTTCTACCTCGCTAGGTAGAAGCCCCTGTCACTCGAAAGTTCTATCTTGCATTTCTCTTGCCAAGTGCCATGATTTATTTAAGTAAGATAGCGTTAAGAACCTAGGAAGGACTTAAACAACAATGATGTGGTACTGGTGGGTCGTTATAGTCGTTGTCGTCATCGCCTTGATTTGGTGGTGGTCGTCAAAAGGCAAGACTCAGTAAAAGTCGCTAAGTCGACAAGTCTAGGCTTAATTTAGCATAGTTTTTAAGGGTTTCCTTACCGGCATGTTTTCTGGCACCGCAATAGGACTGTTAATTTTGCTGGGAGTGTGGGAGTTGACTTGGAAGGCTTGGGGAAAGTGCTACGATTGTAATATAAGGAGGTGCGTATGTTGTTTGGACATCCAAAAGATAAGTCGTTCATGGCTGTAGCTATCTGTGTGATACTGGCCGGTGTGGTATTTTTCGTGTTTGGTGTGCTTGGTTGGTGGGTAAACGTTGCTGCCGAGCAGAACCTAGTCGCTTTTCCTTCATTGAAGGCGATGGGGGGATTGGTAATTATGGCTCTTGGCTACATCCAGCTGGAGCTAGGCTTGTTACGAAATAAATAGACTACCATGAGTAATAGATTGGTCCGTTTTTTATATGTCCTGGTTATTGGACTGCTGTTTGTGGCGTTTATTGGCTTTGGCTTAGCAACCTTCTATAAAGCACCGAAAGCTCCTGACTATCCAATAGAGCTATCATATCCAGCGCCCGTCAAAGATGGCACTACCGACCAAGCGTCACTCCTGAAGCAAAAAGAATTCGATAAAACACAGAAAGATTACCAGAGTACGATGTCAAGCTACAATCTCTACGCCTCTATTATTCTTATCGCTATTGCCGTAGTGGTCTTAGCGATCTCGATGTTGGGCTTAGAAAAAGTCGAGGTAATCGGTGATGGCCTTACTCTCGGTGGGGTTTTCACCTTGCTTTATGGCTTAGGACGGGGGATGACAGTCGAAAACGACATCTTCCGCTTCATAGCGGTAACGGCTGGACTAGTGATTATCTTGATTCTGACTTACCTAAAATTCATCAGACACACCTCTACCGAACCAACATTGGGACACTAGGAGAAGCGCCCGACACATGGGACGGGCGCTTTCGTTGCTTTTGGAGTCTTACTGACCCCGTAGGTGTATGCCCAGGATGACAATTCCTGGTATAGGTGTAGGATTAGTAGACAATGTCGAGTGAGTTATATTTACTTGTTGGCGTAATTGTTGGAGCAATAGGTACCTTTGTTCTGCTTAAAAATCGGGGTAACGATCTAAAGTCCGCTACTGAGCATTTGGTAATGCTAGCCAAAGAGAAGATGGCCGATGACAAGAAACAGTTTGCGACTGATTTAGACGGTAAGAAGGACGCGATTAAAATCATGATAGAAGAGATCGGAAAGCGACTCAAAGATACCGACGACAAATTAGTCAAAAGTGAGGAGCAACGAATTTCTGGATTTTCCGCTCTCGTAAAAGAACTCGAAAGCCATAAGCAGCTGACGAGCCAACTGCAGGGCAGTACTGATCAGTTAAAGAACATCCTTTCCAACAACCAGATGCGCGGTGCCTTCGGTGAGCGTATAGCCGAGGATCTTTTAAAGATGGCTGGTTTCGTAATAAACCAAGATTATTTTGTACAGGATAACTCAGGGGAAGGAAGACCAGACTTTACGATCGTTCTACCAGATAAGACTAAGGTTAATATCGATGTGAAGTTTCCCTACCAGAACTTGCAGAAGTACGTCGAAGCTTCAAGCGCAGAAGAAAAGAAACGACACTTCGATCAGTTCCAGCGTGATGTGCGAGAAAAAATTAAGCAGATCGCTACTCGTGACTATATCAACCCTGACGACAATACCGTAGATTTTGCTGTTGCCTTTATCCCCAACGAGATGATCTTTAGTTACATTTACGAGCAGTCAAATAACATTTGGGAGGAGGCGATGCAGAAAAAGGTTGTGTTAGCTGGACCGTATTCATTTGTTGCCCTCTTGCGCTTAGTCAAACAAGCTCATTCTAACTTCCGTTTACAAGCAAATATTCATCAGATTATAGGTTTAGTTCAAAAATTCCGTGGTGAATACGACAAGTTCTCCGAGTCGCTAGATACCCTCGGCGATCGGCTGGAATCAACCTCGAAGCAATTCCAAGTCGTCTCCTCCACCCGCGCCCGCCAACTCGGCCGGGTTATGGACCAAATAGATAGCCAGCAGGTACTGGAAAGTCCTGAGAGTTCCAAGCTTCTCGACGACTAAGCTACTTTCATCTCATCAGGTTTGGTAAACTAAG
>JANLIQ010000034.1 GCA_024654065.1 Candidatus Berkelbacteria bacterium
CCGATTTCCCAATTAACGATCTAGCAATGGCCGAGGCGCTAGCCATGAAGCTGGAGGAAGTCTACGAGCGCCATTATCGCAACAGTGACCAACATATGGCCAATGCTCATTACTATTACTGTAAGGCGCTTTACCGCGTTTGCTACTATTTGGATCAGATTGGGGACAGCTACCCATTCTCCTATACCGTACTCCATAACTCGACCAATCCCCAAATAAAACCCATCATTGCCAAGCTCGAGCAACTTAAAAAGAATGACTTCGACCAGAAATCGTTTGATCAGGCCCATCCAACGTTCGAAAGGTTTGTCAGGAGTCTTAGGAAGATTTATGTTTGAGAAATACTATGAAAGTAATCCTTGACGCAACCGTTTCGCCGACTGGTTTTATCTCAAGAGAGAATTTTGAGGAAGATTTTTTGCCGGACTCTGGTTGGGATGCCTTCAAGGAGAGCGTGGCAAGAGCGGGCAATTTCATCATAGGGCGACATACCTACGAGATAATCGGGCCCGAACATTTCGACTCCATTGAAGCCACCAGAATCGTTGTTAGCTCCCAAAATCTAGACGTTCGGCCGACGTTCACTCTAGCAAAATCGCCTGAAGCGGCCCTGAAGTTACTTGAGGACAAAGGATTCCAAGAAGCCCTTGTTGGTGGCGGATCTGGACTCAACAGTAGTTTCATGCGCGCTGGCCTAGTGGACGAGATTATCTTTTACGTTGTCCCCTACATTATCGGGAAGGGAACGCCCGTTTTTACCGGCGAATTCGAGGCCGAACTAGAATTTATCGAGAATAAACCATTCGCAGAAGGTTTTATTAGTAGATATAGGGTAGTCGCTAAGGAATCTTCGGGATTCTAATGAGTAAGTCTGAAAGTCAGCAGGAAATAATTAATAAAACTGCCGAGTTTATTCGTCAGAAGTTCGACGGCGAGGCGACTGGACACGACTGGTACCATATCGAGCGAGTTTGGAAAATGGCGCAAAAAATTGGAGCGAAGGAAGGCGCCGATCCGTTCGTCGTTGAGCTCGGCGCTCTTTTGCATGATATCGCCGACTGGAAGTTTCACAACGATGCGGCCGGAGCAAAAGCCGCGGAGGCTTGGCTGGATCAATTTAAGATCGACCGAGTTACCATTAACCACGTTTGCGACATTGTTAACAACGTGTCTTTTAAGGGATTAGGCCAGAAAAATAGAATTAGTACGCTCGAGGGCAAGGTCGTCCAAGACGCCGACCGACTCGACACCATTGGTGCAATCGCCATCGCCCGGGTATTCGCCTATGGTGGCGCCAAGGGAGAGCCGATTTACCATCCCACCGACAATCCCGAGTCTCCTGCGAGTAGCGACGAATACCAACTAGCCAAGAAAACCGGTTCCCGATCAACTATCCAACATTTTTACGACAAGCTTCTACACCTTAAAGATCGGCTGAACACGTCGACTGCCCGCAAACTAGCCATCCGCCGCCACAAGTTTATGGAAACTTACTTAAAAGAGTTTTTCCGGGAGTGGAAATCATGAAGATAGGTGTTGCCGGTAGCATGCAATTCACCGAAAAGATGTTTGAGGTGTATAAAGAGCTTGAGAAGAACGGTCACGAAGTATTTATGAGTTCTTTCGGCAGTAGATATAGAGGAAAATCAGCCGAGGACATCGAGATTCTAAAGTTAGAGGACAAATTTCAGCACGACGCAATACGTGAATTCTGGAAACCGATGCGAGATGCAGACGCATTGCTGGTGCTTAACTACGACAAGCACGGTATTAAGAACTATATCGGTGGCAATACATTCCTGGAAATGGGCTTTGCTCATGTTCTCAATTAAAAAATCTTCCTGTTCAACCCGGTTCCCGAAATGCCCTACTACAAAACCGAGATTGTGGCGATGAAGCCGATAGTCATAAACGGAGATTTAGAATTTATTAGCTAAGGAAATGCCCCCGAAGGGGCAGGGTTCATCGAGTCGACCATCATCGGTTTAAATGATGTCGGGAAAGCGTTCGGCGATTTCATTATGAGTGGTCGGATGCCTTGAGGTTTTACGGAACCTCACGATCTGACCGCCGCAATTTGGCGAGCAATCGATCACCCAGCGATGTTCGATCACCCAGTTATTTGACCAGATGGTGAAGTTGACCGTTCGAGCAAACCGTTCGTCGTAGCGAAGGAACGGTTCGAGCTGTTCCCAGCCGATTTCTTCGTCAATTAACTCGACGGGAATCGGTACCTTCGCTCCATCCAAATCGTCTCCCAGAGTGGTATCCGGACGATAACCAACATCGCGGTGAAATGGATTCCGGTGAACCACAACCACCTCGATCTTGTCGCCCGCTAGCGTTTCTAGGACGACTTGGGCAACAGTTCTGAAGGGTGCTTTTTGACTCAATCTAACCTCCCGTCTTGATGCGCACTGTCTGTGACAGTACTAAATCTGTTATATTTAGTCAAATGAAGGACATCTCGGAAAAAGTCTGGAGGGAAAAATTAACCCCCGAGCAGTATCACTTCTCGTGCGCTGGCGGGACTGATGCGCTTTGACATATATAACTAAAACACATACAATGGTTACATGAAAACATTACTCAATGTTAAAGTTGATAAAACTATTAAAGACGAGGCAAAAAAGCTCGCATACGAACTTGGATTACCTCTCAGCACTGTCGTCAACGGTTATTTGAGACAGTTCATTCGAGACAGGGGGATCGAGTTTTCGGCCCCTTTGAAACCAACCCCCTACTTGAAAAAGATTATTAACCAGGCCGAAAAAGATTGGCAAGAAGGTAAGAATTACCTTGGACCGTTTAATACTGCCAAAGATATGATAGATTCCCTCGAAGGAAGATAATGGATGTGCGCTATCATCGGCGCTTTCGGAAACAATATCGCAAATTAACTAAGGGTCAGCGAGAACACTTTGCCACACGGCTCTCCTTATTTATCCAAAATTCTCGCGCAAGTGTTCTTAATAATCATTCACTGACTGGCAAATATTTTGGCTGCCGAAGTATCGATATCACTGGCGATATTCGGGCAATCTATGCGCCTATCAGCAACAACGCCGCTCGATTTATTGCTATCGGAACCCATAGCCAGTTATATGGATAAAGTGGGGAAAAGAGCTGAAAGAGATTGGCAGAAGAAACTGACACCCAAGCAGTATGAAGTTATGCGGCTCAAAGGGACGGAAGCGCCGTTTACCGGTGAATTTGTCGATCATCACGAAGATGGCCGTTACGCCTGTGCCGCTTGCGGCAATGTGTTGTTTGAATCAAATACGAAATACGACTCGCACTGCGGTTGGCCGAGTTTTTACGATGCTAAGAAGGGTTCGGTCGAATTTCACCAAGACTCCTCCCACGGCATGGTCCGCAACGAAGTAACTTGTAGAAAGTGCGGCGGCCATTTGGGGCACATTTTTGATGACGGCCCGAATGAAAAAGGCGGCAAAAGATACTGCGTCAATTCCGCCTCGCTCGACTTCAAGGCAAAAAAGTAACCTTGCTATAGCGGAAACACCTTTTAGTTCAGAATATCTCGATACTGCTGGACGGCATCTTGCAGTTGCTGGGTAAAATCGGTTGAACCAGATTGGCCGGTTAGAACCTGGGCGGATTTGAGAATCATCGGCCCGATCAGCCAGAGTGAGACTACGACCAATACTATTGAGACGATCGCTAGATAGGTAGCTTCGCGATCCCACTTTTTCTGGTTGTGATAAAACTCGTTGAAACTTGACCAAGTTCGTTTCTGGTACGCCCGGCGACGAGCCCAGAATGGAAAAACAACTATGAGTGGAGTTAGGACGATACTGACCGAGCAGATCAAGCTCCCCCAGGCCAGGAGAGCATCGCCCATAACGAAGTAGTAAACAAACTGCAGTATGAGTGCTGAAAACGAGTATTGGTTAACGAACTTTTCTTGTTGTTCGGCAGTTAGTCCCGGATTCGGGTAGACGCTCTCATTAAGAATCTTTTTGAAATCAGCAGGCGGTTTCGGAGATATATTAGCCTCTGTCATCAATCCTTACTCTAGTCTCTCTGGAAACAAAGGGCGAGTTTACTACAAAAGTTAATGCCCACCTTACCCTGCTAATCACAGGAGCAGGTGGGCACGGTTTTTTATTCCCTCGGTTTCCTCATCCTCCTTAGCACCGCTTCGGCACTCTCCCTGATCGCATCTTCCGAGGTGTCAACTTGATTGTTCCGTCTCGGAGCTTCGGAACCAATCGGACGACCTTTCAGTAGTTCGTCCACTTCGCTTTTGACTTGGGCTCGTCGCTTTTCAGCTGGCGACTGTCGCTTTCCTCCAGACCATCGCCCCCGCCCTGTTGCAACCTGCCGAATAGCGTAAACGGCAACCACGGCGAGGACAGCAACCAGCGCATACAAACCATATGTGTCCACTAACTTCCTCCTTGGCTTTTGGCCAAAGTCTTTTGCTACTCTACTACCCTAAAAATGTACGTGGGCAAAATATGATTGAACGATACACGGTAATATACTCCATGCGCAATCTGGTGGTTAGATGTGAGCTTTAATCAAACCGAGTCCTGTGATACCTTTAACAGATGGGTGAGTTTAATTTTAACCGACCTCGACCGCGCTTCAATTTTCGACTCCCGAGCATCCGACTATCTGCCAGGAAAGTTGCACTTAGCGTTGCGGTTATCGCCACCGTAGTTGGATTAATTCTCGCGCTCAAGCCGGACCGCATACCACCAGCAGAGGTTTATGTTAACCCGTATGAAACTCTCGTTGGTGTCTCTTTGTCTCCAAAAAGTTTTGAAACGGAGGACTACACCAATTTCTTTGTCAAAGTTAAAGAGATCGGCAATACCGTCAGTTGGGCCGGCCCGTGGCAAGATTTCGCCAAAATTGACGGCGCTCCGGCCAACATCGCCACGCTGGCTAAACAAAAAGATTTTATGCCGGTCTATATCACCGGGCCAACAATCGAGGAGGTGAAAAAGGGCGGCTATACAGTGGCGATGACTGATGCCATTGGTAAATTTGCCGCCACCGAACAGCCAAAATACATCGGCGTCGGTAATGAGATCGACCAGTTCTACCTGAGCTCGCCCGAACTACTGACGAGCTACATAAAGT
>JANLIQ010000041.1 GCA_024654065.1 Candidatus Berkelbacteria bacterium
CTCGCTTAAAAGTCCGCAAGAACTAGCCGAGGCCTTCAGCGATGTGCCCGAAGCGCTGGCCAATACCCTGAAGATTGCCGAGCTGGTGAGTCTCGATATTCCGCTTGGCCAAAGTCTCCTGCCACACTTCCAGCTACCGAAAGGCGAGACGGAAGAATCTTATTTGCGAGCTTGGTGCGAAAAGGGTTTGCACGAACGCTACAGCGAAATTACCTTAGAGATTCGCGCCCGCTTAGACTACGAACTGGAAACCGTTCTAAAAACTGGTTTCCCAGGATACTTCCTGATTGTCGCCGATATGATTAAATTCGCCCGCTCTAAAGGTATTTATGTGGGTCCCGGACGCGGCTCGGCGGCCGGCTCGATTATCGCTTTCGTTACTGGCATTACCAATGTTGACCCGCTCAAGTACGGCCTGCTCTTCGAGCGTTTCTTAGACTTAAATCGCATCTCAATGCCAGATATCGATATGGACTTCGAGGACACGCGTCGCGGTGAAGTGATTGAATATCTCAAGGAGAAGTACGGCGCCAACCATGTTGCTGGCATTATTACCTTCGGGACGATTATGGCTCGCGCCGCCATTCGTGATGTCGGTCGGGTGCTAGGTGTGCCTTACTCCAAGGTCGATGCCCTGGCTAAGCTGGTGCCGCCACCCGTTCAAGGCCGTCACACCCCTTTGAAACAAATGGTCGAAGCGGCGCCGGAGCTAAAGGCAGCTTATGACGGCGACCCAGAGAACAAGCAATTAGTTGACGCCGCTACTAATCTTGAGGGGACGATCAGGCACGCCTCTCAACACGCCTGCGCTATCGTAATCTCCAAAGAGCCGCTGGAAAATTATGTCGCCGTTCAGCCGTCGCAGGGCGGCGATGTCCACCAAATCACTCAATACTCAATGCTACCGATTGAGAAGATTGGTTTGCTAAAAATGGATTTACTGGGCTTGTCGAACCTGACGACAATGCACCGAGCGACTGAAATCATCGAGGCCGTCTACGGCGACAAGATCGATATCGAAAACCTGCCGCTGGACGACAAGTTGACTTTTGAACTACTCGGTCGTGGCGAGACGACAGCAATTTTTCAGCTCGAGAGCAGCGGAATGAAACGCTACATCAAAGAATTAAAGCCGACTAAACTCGAAGATATTACAGCTATGGTCTCTCTCTACCGACCTGGCCCGATGCAATGGATTCAGAGTTTTATGGATCGCAAGAACGGCCTGGAGGAAGTCAAGTATCTTCATCCGTTGGCCGAGAGCGCTCTCAAAGACACCTACGGTATTCCCGTTTACCAGGAACAGGTGATGCAAATGTCAAAAGATATGTGCGGCTTTACCGGCGCCGAGGCCGACACTTTGCGTAAAGCAATGGGCAAAAAAATCCCGAAATTGATGAAAGAAATGAAGGCTAAATTTATCGATGGGGCGATGAAAAACGGCGTCACCAGGGAGCAAGCGACCGACATCTTTCGTCAGCTAGAGGACTTTGCCGCCTACGCCTTTAACAAGAGTCACGGTACTGGTTACGCCATTATTGCCTACCAAACCGCCTATCTCAAAGCCCACTACCCCGACTGTTTTATGGCGGCGGTGATGACAAGCGACTTGGGTGATACCGACCGATTGTCGATTGAAATAAGCGAATGTGAACGATTAGGTCTGACAGTTTTACCGCCTGATGTCAACGAATCGTTCACCGATTTTGCGGTCGTCGCCGAAAAAAAAGCTTTGCGCTTTGGCTTAGGAGCGATTAAGAATGTCGGCACCATTCCCGCTCAAGCAATCGTTACGGAACGAAAAAAGAACGGACTATTTGCTGATTTGAATGATTTTCTGGTTCGAAACTCCGCTCATCTCAACAAAAAGGTGCTGGAGAATATGATCAAAGCCGGGGCGCTCGATCGGTTTGAAGAGCGCGCGCGCCTGAACGCTGGGGTAGAACTGTTGGCCAAGTTTGTAAGTCAACGCGACAAGACCGACGCTAGCCAGCTATCGATCTTCGGTGAGGGAGCGAGTAACAGCGCCGCGCCGGTACTAGAGCTGCCGCAAGTCGCTGCCGATAAGGCCGCTTACCTCGTGTGGGAAAAAGAGCTACTCGGACTTTATCTGTCCGATCATCCGCTCAAACAATTTTCGACCATGCTGGCCGAAATTGCCACGCCGATCGCCGAATTAGATATTAGTCTGTCCAGCCAAGTCGTCCGAGTTGGTGGGATTCTTCACACTCTCAAAAAAATTACGACCAAAAACGGCCAGACGATGGGCTTTATCGAGCTGGAAGATCTGACCGGCACTTTGGAGCTAATCGTCTTTCCGTCACACTTCCAAGAGCTAACACATCTCTGGAAACCAGACACTATGGTTCTGATTGAAGGCAAGATTTCCGACAAAGATAATTCCGTCAAAGTTTTGGTTGACCGGGCCTGGGCTCTAAACGGCCTCAATCCTGTCAACCTACCGAAGATGGCAGGAGCTAGGGACTCGGGACTAGGAGCTAGCCGGGACGGATATGGAAAAACTAGTGCCAAGTCCCCAGTACCAAGTTCCTTCATTATCGATCTCCCTAAATCGGCCAGCAAAGAAACGATGTCGAAGTTAAAAAAGATATTGGAAGCTCATCCCGGTCCCCTGCCAGTGGAATTACATATGATGCAGGGCGAAAAACTAAAAGTATTCCCGACCAAACTGTCAATCAAATCCTCCCCAGAACTGACCGAGCAACTAAACGAAATTCTCGGCAGTGGCTAGCAAGCTACCCCGCACGATGCCACTCAAATATATGATTTCAGCCTGTCTTTTGGTAGCATAAGGGTTCAAATCATTCACCTGTGGCAAGCTCACAGAGGATTCACAAAAAAATGAAGAATCGTAACTCTTTAGCCATTTTCGAGAATTTCAAAATCCGTCGCCATTACGACGATAAAACCGAAACTTGGTATTTTTCAGTGATTGATATTGTGGCGGCTTTGACGGATCAAACTGATTTCAAAATGGCCAAAAGTTATTGGACTACGCTTAAAAACCGCTTAAAAAAGGAAGGAAGTCAGTTGGTCACAAAATGTGACCAACTGAAAATGTTATCTGCTGATGGAAAATTTTATCTTACCGATGTGGCAGATGTAGAAACAGTTCTCCGTCTCATCCAATCTGTTCCATCTAAAAAAGCCGAACCGATCAAGCTCTGGCTTGCTAAAGTTGGTTATGAACGAATGCAGGAGATGACCGACCCGGAAAAAGCCCTCAATCGCGGTCGTCAATATTGGCAGAAACAAGGCCGGAGCGAAAAATGGATTCAGCAACGAATGACCGGACAAGAAACTCGGAACAAGCTAACCGATTATTGGAGTGAACACAGTGTGAGAGAAGGCGAAGAGTTTGCAATATTGACCAATATTATCCATCAGGAGTGGAGTGAACTGTCGGTAAAAAGACACAAAAATCTGAAGGGTTTGAAAACCCAAAATCTTCGTGATCATATGAGCGAAGAAGAATTGATTTTCACCGCCTTGGCTGAACTTTCCACCAGAAGAATCGCAGAAACGGACAGTACGGAAGGGCTGGAAGAAAATAAAGTTCCGGCAAAAAAGGGCGGGAAGATAGCCAGAGACGCACGAACTGCGCTGGAAGAAAAAACTGGAAAGTCGGTTGTAACTGGAGAAAACTACTTGCCGAAGAGAAAGTCTCCAGAAACTTTATCCCGTTAGTCAATTACTCTGAACACCGAACAATATTCGGGATCAGTTCCCCGATATGTTTGACTAGCGACTAAACTTGCCGGCGGAGTTAAGAATGATGCAGGGCGAGAAGCTAAAGGTGTTCCCGACCAAAGTAACCATCAAACCATCACCAGAGCTGAAGGAGCAACCGAATAAAATCCTCGACACACAAATATCTTGAATTCTCCAAAGTGAACAAAAGTATGTCTTGCTAAAAAGAATACATTCTAGGATTTAACGAAACACTTTAGTTATTTAATGCTCGTACTATCTCATTGGGTGTTTTATATTTCAAGACTTTTCGGGGACGATTGT
>JANLIQ010000047.1 GCA_024654065.1 Candidatus Berkelbacteria bacterium
TACTCCCGACAAGCATTGACTATTTAGAGGAAATAAGGTACAATCTCGGCAATGAAAAGCAAACTCATTAGTTTTGGAATATTGTCGGCACTAGTAATAGTAGCCGGATTTGGTGTTAACCAAATTAAAACAAATCCAAGAACAACTCTTAGCGCCGAGACCGTTCAATACGCTCGTAGTGCCGTCCGGATTGGGGATAAAACTTTTAGCGTTGAACTTGCCTTGACTCCAGAGCAGCAGTCTCTTGGTCTTGGTGAGCGTGACAGTTTAGCAAAAAACTCTGGAATGCTGTTTGTTTTCAAACCAGCTGGTCAAGAAACTTTTTGGATGAAAGATATGCGTTTCGACCTAGATATGGTTTGGATTGCCGAAGGTAAAATTGTAGATATCTCACGACATGTCCCGGCTCCTAAGGAAGGAATGAAAACTGAGAATTTACCTACTTACTCTCCTAATTCTGAAGTTGACTACGTCTTGGAAATTAATTCTGGTGAAGCCGACGAAATGAATATTGGTGACCGTGTTGAAGTCGTCAACTCTTCTCAAGTTTAACCTCCGTAGATTTTCAGCCAAGCCATAATTGCCACTCCAGCAACTATGGCAAGTAATTGCATTAGTGAGCGACTCGGTCGCGTTTCTTTATGTAGTGGTGGAAGTAAATCTACTGCAGCAATATATAAAAATCCCCCGGCAGTCAGAGGAATAGCGTAAGTTACTAATGCCTCTAAGCGACTACCTAGTAGTAGTGCCAAGACCGTTCCCACTACTGCTGTTAACCCAGTGGCGAAATTAAGCCAAAGAGCTCTCTTTCGAGTAAATCCAGCGCTAATCAATACCCCAAAATCTCCAATCTCCTGGGGGATTTCATGCAGAATCACCGCCAGAGTTGTTGCAATTCCAAGAGGGATTGAAACAAGGTAAGAAACTCCGATTAGTACCCCGTCTATAAAATTATGCATTGCGTCAGAAACTAAATTTATGTAGCCAACGGGGTGGATATGTACCCCCGACTCTTCGTCGTGGTGATGATGCCAGTGGAAGTACTTTTCGACTAGAAAAAAGAGTAAAAATCCAGCCATAACTAGGTAAGCAACAGTTAGCTCGCTATCGAAGGATGTGTAGGCCTCTGGCAACAGATGAATCAGGGTGTCACCAAAAAGAGCGCCGACCGCCAGACTAACTAAAACAAAGACGATTCGGTTGAGTACCTCTCGCTTGATAGATAAAACAATAGCTCCGATTAAGGAGATCAGACTGACAGCAATTACGCTAAGCAAACTGTATAACCAAACTTCGCTCATCTAGGGTATATTAACAGCGATGAGCTTCAAGGAGCAAGTAATAAAGAAAATTAAAGAGATTCCAAGCGGGAAAGTAGCGACGTACGGCCAGATCGCAGCATTGGCTGGTAGTCCTCGGGGAGCGTTGATGGTTGGGCGTACTTTGCGTTACGCCAGCGAAAACGAAAAATTACCTTGGCAGAGAGTTATTAACTCGAAAGGGAGAATCTCGATTGTTAATATGAGCTACCCGGCTGAGCTTCAAGCACAGTTACTTCAAGAAGAGGGGGTAGTGGTTGAGAAACGAATCGACAGTTACTACATTAATTTAAGTCGATTCCTCTGGCGGATTTGACAACCACCAGGTCGCGACTAAACTATATATATGGCAGACAAAAAGCAAAAATCTTGGGGTGAGTTAGCGTTCTTGTTTGGAATCGCGTTGGCAATAGTCTTGAGTTTTTTTCCTGATACTTCCGATCGAACGACGCCGGGACTAGTTTTGGCCATCCTTGGCCTAATCGTTGGGTTCTTCAATATCACTTACAAAGAAACTAGTAGTTTCCTAGTGGCGGCTATTGTTCTGTTGTTGGTCGGTAGTGCTGGACTCGATTTTCTGCCTTATATCGGCGACTGGCTCGGTACGGCCTTCATTAATATCAGCCATTTTGTGGCTCCAGCCGCGATGATTGTCGCCTTCAAAACCGTTATCGATCTGGCTAAAAACAGCTGATTCTGGTCATTCAGGGCAAAATTTGAGAAAATACACCCGTTATGCGGGAATAGTTTAATGGTAGAACGAGAGATTTCCAATCTTTCGGCACGGGTTCGATTCCCGTTTCCCGCTCAATGATCTGATTTCCAGTTCAGACAGATCCCGTACGCATTGAGCCCTCTTTTCATTTTTGCTATGGTAAAACCATGAAATATAGTCAGCTTATTTCTACCGAGCCGAACAAGCGCAGTGGCAAGCCCACTATCCGAGGTTCGCGTATTACCGTTTATGACGTTCTTTCCTACCTCGCCGCCGGTCAAACTGCCGACCAGATCGTAGCGGACTTTCCCTCTCTTACTAAGGAGGATATTTTAGCCTGTTTAAGTTACGCCGCCGAGCACGAAAAACAATCTTTTGTTACTCATGCATGAGATTGCTATTTGATCACAATCTCTCTCCCCGACTCGTAAATTATCTACAAAATGATTTTCCCGACTCTTCACATGTAGCACTCCTGGATCTTGAACGCTCTTCAGATCAAGCAGTTTGGCAATACGCCAAGACCCATAGCTACATCATTGTTAGTAAAGATACCGACTTCAATGATTTCGTGACGCTTTTTGGTTTTCCGCCTAAAGTGATATGGCTACGGGTTGGCAACTGCACCACATCACAGGTACTCAAGATACTTCAGACGCAAAAAGAAACGCTCCATCAATTCAGTAACGATCCAGCTTCGGGTCTTCTACTGATAGTATAGGGGTTGATCTGGGGAAGCAATGTATCTAAATCATGATGGCTGAAAGAAGGTTACCTAAAGTTGGGGTGGGTGTGATTATCCGCAAAAATGGAAAGGTTTTGTTTGGGCAGCGTCTCAACGCCCATGGACACGGAACTTGGTCGTTTCCTGGTGGACACTTGGAATTTGGCGAAACATTTGAGCATTGTGCTAAACGGGAGGTGGCCGAGGAAGCCGGTGTAACGATTCAATTCGTTAAAATTGGTCCGGTAACAAATGACATTCATAAACGCGAGGATAAGCACTATGTCACAGTTTTTGTAATTTGCGATTGGGTAGGTGGAGTGGCTAAAAACCTTGAGCCGGACAAGCTCCGACAGTGGAAATGGGTTAAGTGGGGCAAACTACCCCAACCTCAGTTCCTGCCGGTTGAGCAACTCCTGGCCACTGGATACTCGCCATTTACCGACTAAGTCTCGACATTCCTAAAAATATCGTTATACTGAAATCCATGTCTAAAACCGTTCGAATTATATTAATTATTGCCTTCATTATTTTTGTTGCCGGGATCACCTGGGCAATTATAGCTACTCGTAACAACAAAAAAGACACGGCTACAAAAACCGCTAATACACCGACACTGGTTGGTACGCCTAGCTCAACAACCACACCAGCCGTAACAACTCCCGCCACAACGACTCCGTCAACACCAACCCCGCCAGTATCAAAACCTGCCCCTAAGAAGCCCGCCCCGAAGTATCGAATTGTATTTACTGAAGAAACAACCGAAGAGGTTTCGGCCAGCGCTTGGGCATCAGCCGGAACAAACGCTGACGGTTCTGCCTGGGCTTACGCTTACGCAGAGTGAGTTATTTCTTCAGTAACTCCACGAACACTTCGCTCGGTACTTCGACCCGACCAAGTTGTCGCATTCTTTTTTTACCTTTGCGCTGTTTGTCTAGCAGTTTGTTTTTTCGTGTTACGTCACCACCATAGAGTTTAGCGGTGACATCCTTACGCACAGCCGATATATCACTTCGGGCAATTATCTTTCCTCCAATAGCCGCCTGAAGTGTGACTTCGAAATTCTGACGAGGGATTAACTCTTTTAGTTTTTCAACCAATCGGCGACCGTAGGATTCCGCCTTGCTTCTTACCATGTATTGAGTTAAGGCATCGATCTTATCTCCCGCCACAAGCAAATCAACGGCGACTAAGTCTGCTGGTCTGTAATCTTTAAGTTGGTAATCCATGGATGCATAGCCAGAAGTTACGGATTTTAATTTGTCGTAAAAATCACTTATAACTTCCGAGAGTGGCGCTTCGTAGTGGCAAACCACTCGATCGGCAACATACTCAACATTAATAAATACGGCTCTATTTTGAGAAACCAGATCACTAACTGCACCGTAATGCTCCTGGGGGCAAACCACTTCCAGCTCCACCCACGGCTCCATCCATTGCTCATCCTCCTGTTTGTAGGCTACTGATGGGGTTGTTACTAGGATATTGATGTCAAACTCTCTATTAAGTCGTTCTTTTATAATCTCCAGATGAAGCAGTCCTAGAAATCCGATGCTGTAACCTGGGCCCAAAGCTTTTGAGCTAACTGGCTCGTAGGAAAGCGAGGCGTCGGAGAGTTTAAGTTTATCTAATGCTACCGTTAACTCTCGTTCCTTACCTGGTTCAGGAAAGAACGAAGCGTAGATCATTGGTTTTGAGGTTTTGTACCCTGGTAGAGCGCTTGTCGCACCGGAGGCAACAATTGTGTCACCAACCCGACAATCATGAACCGTTTTTAAGCCGGTCGCGACATAACCAATCTCACCACTTTCCAGGTGTCCGTTATCTATTCTTTTTATTTGTAGGTACCCAGACTGAAGACAGTCAAAGGCGGCACCAGTTGCTTTCATCAATAACGGTTGGTTCTTCTTTAAGTGACCGCTCACAACCTTTACGTAAGCAACGACGCCTAAGAATACATCAAAAAAAGAATCAAAAACCAACGCTTGTAGCGGTTCCTCTGGATGCGGTTTGGGTGGAGGGATCCTTTTAGCAATCGCCTCTAATAACTCATCAACTCCCTCACCAGTTTTACCAGAAACAAAGCAAATATCATCCTCATCACATTTCAGAGCTTTTACTAATTGTTGGGCAGTAACTTCTGCTTGGGCATGAGGTAGATCTATTTTATTAACAACCGGGACAATTACTAAGTGGCTATCTTTGGCTAAGTGAAGGTTTGTTAGAGTTTGGGCTTGGATACCCTGGCTGGCGTCAACAAGCAGCAACACTCCCTCAACCGCTGCGAGCGAACGAGAAACTTCGTAACCGAAATCTACATGTCCCGGAGTGTCTATTAAGTTTAGTTGGTATTTTTTACCATCGTGCTCATAAAACATTCTGGCAGGATTAAGCTTTATGGTGATACCTTTTTCCCGCTCTAATTCCATGGTGTCGAGTAATTGATCTCCCGAGCCGACCTTAACTGTGCCTGTTTTTTCAAGCAAACGATCGGCAAGCGTTGACTTACCGTGATCTACATGAGCAATAACAGCAAAATTCCGAATCTCCATACCTGTAATTTTACCTTAAAAAGCTATTACTGTCGTTACTTGGAGCTTTTCCAAATCCACCAGGCCGCAAGTAATACCACAACGACAGTGACCAGTACCCACCCAAAACAACCCCAGTTAGTCCGGTACCGGAACTTATCTACTTCTCCGTAGAATGATGGGTTGTTCTGATTAGTTGCCATTGTTCTAGATTAAATAGCTTTGCCCAAAGCATGTAAGTAACCAGCCCACAAAAGAGACTAGCAAAAATTACAAACAAGTTTTGAGATGAAGGTCCGTCAAGAAGCATCGGGGAGAGAGCCGTAAAGACTTTATAAGAAACAAACATCACGGCCCCAGCGAATACTCCGCCAAAAAAGATGGCTAAGAAATTCTGGCGAGATTCGCTATCCTTCCAAAGAACCGAAAAAGGCAGACCCAAGCTAAACCAAAGCAGTAGGGCGTTAATAGTTGAGCCAATAGAGAAAGCGAGCGCAAGTGCTGCTGGGCCTAGATCCGTAAGACGAACAAGCCAGACCGCCGATATCCAGGCTACGGCAATAGAAATCAAACTAAAGATCGTTGGTCGGACGGTATCAGACCGTGCGAAGTAAGAACGAGCCAAAACAAGGATTGAGCCCTGGAAAGGTAGAGAGAGAATGAAATAGCGAAAAGTTCGAACCGCCCACTCAGTTTCAAGCGGACTGATTGAGTGGCCAACGCTGATATATAGGTTGATAATCGGACGGCTAAAAATAAGCAAAAATATCGTTACCGGAACAAAGATAAAGATGATTAGTCGTATGGTTTTGCCGATCAATTCTTTGAATTCGGCATGATCATCTCTAGCTATATGGCGAGCAAAGTCTGGCAGAACCGCCATTGCCAAAGTATTTGCCAGAAGTAAAACCGGCGCTGTTTGTAAATCATCTGTTAGACGATATATGGATATTGAGCCCTGTGCTAAACGAGAGCCCAAGTGATAGAAAGCCAAAAGTAACATTTGATTACCAGTTAGGGCGATTGCTCGAGGGATCATCACCTTCATGACATGGCGAACCTTGTCGTGACCAAAACCTAATGTGAAACTAAAACGCCAACCCAATCGGAAAAGCATCGGTAGCTGAACAAGAAAGTGAGCACTCGCCCCGACAATGACACCGGCCACCAATACCGATAAGCCGTACTGTGGGATTAAGAGCGCTCCGCAGATGATGGCAATATTGTAGATGATCGGTGCGATCGCTGGGGTTGTGAAGTGGCGTTTGGCCTGCAGGGCGGAACTAGATAGCTGTGAGATGGTGAAGAAAAGCGGACTTAGTAGCAGAACTCTCGCTAGCTCTACTGTTGTTTTCATAGTCGATGCGTCAAACCCGGTCACAATCAGCGGTAACACGTAGGGCATAGCGACGTAGAGAACTATCATGGCTCCAACAATTACTGTGAAACCTGTTGAAATTAGAATATTGAAAGTTCGCCAAAATTCATTATCATCACCGTCGGTGTCAATTTTTACTAGTAGCGGTAGAACGGCCGTCGCCAGAGCCCCAACAATTAAAAAGTTGTAAAACAGATCCGGCAGCACAAAGGCCGCATAATAACTATCCAGCGGTCCGATCGTTCCGTAAGTTAAACCAACCCGGTTAGCAATAATAACATTGCGTGCCAAACCTAAAACATTACTAATTAGCACTGTTACAAAAAGAATTCCTACAGCCTGCTTGAGGTTATGACTTCCCCAAAACAGACTGCTGATACGACGGATCGGTGACATCTATCTGGACCGGGCTAATTTATAGAAGCCTAGTCCCAGTACAAACAGACCGGCGACTAGCGCCAAAATTAGATTAATAGTTTTTTGGTCTAGACTCAGGCCAAGAAGAGGCTGGTTCGTACTAACCTCGGCTGTATCTAGACTTGGGTCAAAAATAACATCCGCTGTATTGTACTTTTGACCGTTAGATAGCAAGGCATAGTGAACCGTCTGCTTTTTGGCGTCAAGCGAGCTAAGTGCCGCCTGGTACAGACCGGCAACTTCACTAAATTCTGTTGCAGAAGATTCTTCGGTATCAGACTGTAGTGAGGGTTCGAGACCACCAATAACTTTACTTTCTTTGTCGTAGAAAACGGCGTAAGCCATCGTGTTAGTAGCCGAGCGGGCTGGAAAGACCGTTAGCTGAGCTCTTTCTATGATATTGGTTGAACTCATAACTGGTAGCTCAAAACTTTTTATTTGTCCTAATACACGATTAGTTGCATTCTCGTCTTCCGCTACCACTTGATAGTAATACCTCGTACCTGCTTCTAACCCAGCTATCCTAATGGCCGCCTGATCGGTTCGGGTTGAGTAGTCTGCTCGATTACCAAGTGAGGCAGTTTGACCGAAAGCAACCGAAACTCTGGAAGGATGTTCAAGACGAACCAAAAGCATTGCTGAGTTAGGCGTTAAAATTTGTGAGGTAGATATAATACGCTGGCTAGAGAAAACTAGATCGTCTTGAGAAGTTACTCCTTCGACTTTTAATGAATTGCCACTTGGTGTAGGAGTGGCTGTGTTCGAAACGCGAACTTGGGTATCTACAACCGACTCAACGATATTTTCAACGCCTTTAGCGCCTGTGGTATTAGTTACGGCAAGTAATGTATTGACGGGTGTAAGCGAGAGATTAGTTGCCCCCTCGACCAAGCTCGTAATAGTTAGACGAACCAATTCCATTCCCGTTGCAGCCTTGCTTATTTGAGTCTTGTTTTCCAGAGGCACTAGTACGAGTAGCAGCTTCCCATTATCTACTCTAGAAAGAACTTGCTTCCATAATGCTGCTGGTTTAGTGTCGGTTGGTTTAAGAATTTTAGGATCAAAGTTAAGCTCAATTTGGACACCGGTAATATCGGCGGGAGCAGATAGATCAGCAAGGATATCTACATTGAAAGCTGTTTCTGGTTTGGCGTTAATAGTGGGTTGACTAAAGTATACCGTAGCCGTTGAAGAAGCCGCTTTAAAAACTATCCTGCTTAGTACTACCGAACCGACGATAAGGACTAATGTTACTACACTAACTAGAACAAAAGCTGTTCTGGTTGAAATCAAATTATGTCTCATAACTTGCTCCAGTTTTTTCCGTCGGGTCGGACTGCACCAGCTCGATAGTTGACTCTCGTCAAGCTCAAGTCTAATACACTAACTTTCTTATCTCGGTCTATATCGTTTGCAGTAATTTGAATTGGGTCGATACCAAAAAGAGCATTTGCAACAAGGGTTTCATCGATTGAGTCTATTACATTATCCCCGTTAACGTCCCCTAAGCTAGGAGCGTATTGGTAGCGTCCCTTAACAGAGTCGATCTGTAACCTAAAGGCTAGGGCATTGGGTAATTTAACAAATAGCTGTCGTGGTTCACTAGCAAGCTCTAAAATTTCTTTTAATACTACGTAGCGACACTCATCTACGACCAGCTGTTTATCAAATAAAGCTTTTTCGGAGGTCTTAGTATTTGGTTCGAAAATAGCAACCTGGGCCTGTAGGGGACAGTATTGGTCAGGAAGGTTGGTTAGCTCAATAACGCCCTGGCGCTGTTGGGACGTGGATGGTCTCAACATAATATACGCTGCGAACATTAACGCGACCACAACCAGGGCAATAATATATTTAAAACGCACCATCAGATTCCAGATTACCACTTATAGGCCTTCTGTTCCTAGTTGTTTGGTAGATTATGGAAACGAATTTTTATCGACGCAAACCAGATAACTAAAAATATCCCAACTAGTACCGAGTTGACGACAACAAAATCTTTCATAGACCAGTTGGCCTGACATGGATTAGACAGGCACTCTGCTAAGGCCTGGGCACTTAAACTGAACTGACGAGCATAAAATACAACCAGCACTAGATTGGCAAGGAGAATGATAGCAACCGAAATCGTGAGATAGCTAACAGCAAAACGTCGCATCTTCATTAAATAGCATACACCGCTTTTAGGACACGGTAAGATATATTAAGGAAGATGAGATTAATTCATGCTTTAGTAGGGACAGCGGTGCTAGCTGGAATGCTCTTGATTGCTCCTGGAGCTAGGGCTACCGTTGGCGTCAATAGCTTAAAGATTGATGCTAATCTTGGGTTAAATGGCTCCGTTACGGTTAAGGAAGAGATTGTATTGGCCGGATCAAGCGTCTTGGATTGGCAAGTATTTTCTAATCTACGTGGTCTAGTAGTTAGCGCCAATGGGGAGAGAGTTCCAAACAGTCAGCTTCGCTTTGCTAAGAAAGGTACTTCAACCAGATTGGTTTCTAATAGTCTAGCCTCAACCAAGTGGGAGTTAAGTTACAAGACAACGGGGACCTTAATTCGTCATAACGATCGCGATCAGTTCTTCTTTAAAGTTTTCCAGGAACCGGGCGTAACAATAAACGAGATTCAATTAACATTCAGCCTGCCCGAAAGCTCAACGCAAACTGAAACTCAGACCTTAAGTGGCAATGTTTATGCTATTGGGGGTGTAATTGGTGCCAGTAGCGAATTAACCGGTTCTAGAACCATAACCTATAACGCAGACTACGCTGGTCCAAAAGGTCTAATGACAATTAGTGCTAGTTGGCCTAAATCTATTCTCCAACTAAACAGGGTACAGGAAGCAAAACTCGCACTTTTAAATTTAGACAGTTTACCTTGGATAATTCTTGGTGTCTCTCTACCAATGGCGGCTCTGTTTGTCTTACTCTTTTTGAGTATCCGCCAAAAGCGCCAAGACAGGGTCAAGCTTGGTCCAATGGTTAGTCAGCTGCCAAGCGAACTCTCCCCGATGATTGTTGGAGTTTTAGTTAACAAGAAAATATATCCAGAAGAGATCGTGGCACTACTGGTAGATCTTTGTTACCGCGGTTACCTAGTAATAATAAAAAACGGTCCTGATTACTTCTTTGGTAAAAGAAAACCACCAGATCAGCACCTCCAACTCTGGGAAAAAAACATCTTAGAACAAGTATTACCGAAGTTGGAAACAAAAATTTCTAATGCAGATATCCTTAAATCCCATAAACAAGTTCTTTTTAGCCCAATGGTTCATGATGCTTTTAACGAGATTTACGAAATAATCACCCAACATCAGTATTTCGTTGAGAATCCCCATCTAACAAGAATCCGTTACAAATTAATTGCCTTATGTTTTTACTTTGCTAGCGTTGTGGGATTAGTCTGGACAGCCGTGAGTGACATTACTCCCTACCTCTTAATTCCATTAATTGGAACTATTATTCTTTCCTGGTTAATTCTTCGTTTAACGGCAAATCTAACCAGCTACACCGCTACCGGACTTGCGCAACGATCAGCGTGGTTATCTTTTAGTCAGTTTTTGAGTGACCCGAATCCAATAGATCCAGCTATGGCTCGTAACCAAACTTTTGAAAAATATTTAGCTTATGCGATTGCGCTAGACAAAACTGCCCAGTGGACATATCGTTTTGAACAATCTTCCAGTACTATCGTCAAACCAGACTGGCTAGTTGCTTACCAAGAATTAGATGCCGGTGCCTTGGGCGGAGAATTGGTTGAGTTTGTAAGTAAGACCTCAAAACTGCTAACGACGTTACGTGGACCGCTGGTAAACTAGCTGCTGTAAGTTTCAGGAACTATCCCGCCAAAATTACAATTACAGTTTCTAAGTCCCACCTCATCTAATGTGGTATACCATATTAGAAAAGTATGTCTCCCGTATATTGTAAATGTGCGCTGTGAGACTAGATTTTTGACTAACTTTTCGATACAATTTGGCGGCTGGAATCATTTCGGCAGGAGGATGTCTGTGCTCAAGCTCTTTTGCACCGCTCTCTACTTGCTGTGCGTCGGCATTGCCAATGCACAGCTCGTCAACACGATCACCTTTGATGACCTTAGCGAAGGTCAACACGTGGAATCGAACCACTACCTTGCCCAAGGTGTGGTGCTATCTTCACAGCCGACCGGTTACCTCTACGGCTCTGGGTCGCATCAGAGTACGGGACAAGCCCTATGGGTGAATGGGAATGGCGTCGATAGGAAAGAAGTTTCCATCACCTTTTTCCTTCCCGGAACTTCAAGCATGGGGACTATCGACGAGTTCTATACGTTAGTACGCGCACCAGGTTCCTGGACCGTTGAATATTGGGGTCCATTCGGAGAGTTCTTTGGAAGATACGCAAGCAACGATCTTGGCGTCGGGACGACCTTTGCCCAAGGAATGCATCCGCATCGATTGCTGTTCTACGGAGAGATTCCATGGTCAGAGATCTCGATCGACGACTTTCAATTCAGCGACATAGCCCCCGTTCCCGAACCGGCAACGATCGGGCTGATTGGGTCAGCCTTGGTACTCGCTGCCCGGCGTCGACGACGCTGAAACCGTTTCCGGCACGAGCTCGCGGTGGGGGATTCCCCCGCCGCATTTTTTATAAAAATATATGCAAAATTTTCCTAATGAAATTGTTTTGAATCAAGTAATTTTTCGCTCTAGACATTGACAAATCAAGGTCAGTTTAGTACTCTTAAGTTAAGAAAATCCCCTGCCGGAGATTTACAAGTCTCCAATCGGTGGGGATTTTTGTTACTCTGGCGGAAAAACAGAAATGAGGTGTTTCTCTTTTGCTTTTAAATCCTCTCGAATCTGAACATGGAACAACTCACCGTTCGGGCTTTTTCCGGAAAAGCGATAGAGCATCTCGCCACTTTCCTTACGGCTCGTTGGTCTGACCGTACTTAGTTGAACCAGTTCTAAGGCGCATCTATAATATTTCAGTCGTCGTTTGCGATCGCCGAAGTTTTTCTTTTCAAGGTGTTGCCAGAACTGGGTCAGGAAAATCTTTTCTTTATTGAAGTAGTTAGATCGAACATATGGCCTTCTTTTAGTTTTTTTCTCGATGTCGTGAAACACCCTTCGAGCAATTGGCGCAACATCAGAATATCTACGACCATAAATAGGCTTTGCTTTGCACTGATATGTGCTATCTGACATTTAATGTGGCCGTTTTTGGGCTGCTTGGGCTTTGAGCTGGAAAATTTCTGAACCAATCTTACCGATTAGAAAGCTTTTTGGTACTGGTCCCCAGGCTCGGGAATCTGAGCTAGCAATACGGTTATCTCCAAAAACAAAGTATTCATCAGTTTGGAGAGTTCGTGTTAGCTCACTTGAGGTTGTAACTTCGTTAGGGATGTAACTCTCTTCTAGGTGAGCTCCGTTTATAAAAACCTTACCATCACTAACTTGAATAGTTTCTCCCGGTAATCCTACGATTCTTTTTATAAAACGTTTTTCTGTTTCACCTGGCCAATACATGGCGACTACATCACCACGAGCTGGGGGAGTATAGCGATAAGCAATTTTATTAATTATTAGTACTTCGCCATCAGTAAAATTAGGTAGCATACTCTTTCCCCTAACTACCAAAACAGTAAAGAAGAAATAATGCGTCAGTAATCCCAGGATCAACAAAACAGTAGCGATTTTTGAAAAATCGTATACCCATCCCGTTACCCAAAACAGTTTTTCAATTTTTTTAGGCGGCATGCTTTGCTACTTTTAGTGTAGCAAAGACTGAGCGAAGATCTTCGTCTTCGAGAGTTTCTTTTTCCAATAACTCATGTGCCATATGGTGAAGAACTTTGATTTCTTTCTTTAATAAGGCAACTGCCGTCTTCCATCCATTATCAATTAAACGACTAATTTCCTCATCGATTTTAGCTGCAACTTTTTCTGAATGAACTCGGTGCATACCCATTTCACGTCCCAAGAAAACCATCTCTTCACGTTCACCGAGCTTAACTGGTCCTAACTCACTCATGCCATAAACCATAACCATGTTACGGGCGATCTCGGTCGCTCGCTCTAAGTCATTCGAAGCACCCGTCGTAACCTCCTTGAAGATCAGTTCTTCGGCTGCCCGGCCTCCGAGCAAACGAGCAAGCTCGTGCTCAAACTGGCTTTTTGGAATTAGTTTATTATCTTCTTTCGGTAAACTTAAGGTGAAGCCAAGGGCCATACCACGGGAGATTATCGAAACTTTGTGGACTTCATCAGCATCAGCAAGCAGATGCCCAACAATAGCATGCCCAGCTTCATGGTAGGCAACGATTTCTTTTTCTTTATCTTTCATTAAATGACTGGTCCGTTCCGGACCGAGTAGCACTTTTTCAATAGAATTGCGGAAGTCTTTTTGTTCAAGTTTCTTGCGATTATCGCGAGCTGCCAAAATGGCTGCTTCATTGGCGACATTTCGTAAATCCGCTCCCGATAAGCCCGGGGTACTCTTAGCCACTTCCTCTAAATTAACATCTTTGCCTAGTGGCTTATTTTTAGAGTGGATTGCTAAAATCTCGGCCCGTTCTGGACGATCGGGCATATCTAAAACAACCTTGCGATCAAATCTGCCGGGACGAAGCAGGGCCGGATCCAAGACATCAGCTCTGTTCGTCGCGGCCAGAACTACAACATTTGCCTCGGTATCAAAACCATCCATCTCCACCAAAATTTGATTGAGGGTTTGTTCGCGTTCGTCGTGCGACCCGCCTAAACCGGTGCCACGCTGGCGACCGACCGCATCAAGTTCGTCGATAAAAATAACGGTTGGGGCAGTCTTTTTGGCCTTAGTAAATAAATCACGGACTCGGCTATTGTGAAGTAATACTGGCTTTTCTCCTCCGAAGAAGGCCTCGTTGTCAACTCCGCAAAGATCGTAGACATAACCGTCGTATGGTTTCTCAACAATCTCTTTAATCGTTGTTTTACGACCGAAATCCGTCTCCAAGTCACCGGTCAGATGGTTGGCTGATTTTCCGATGGTAATTCGGTAATGCGTAGTGTCCGGGAGCGGAGACTTACTATTTTTTATATACCGGCCACCGTCTTGCTCATATTTGGTAACACTACAAGGCATGCCATGCATGTGGAGAAGCCACGACAATTCGCTGATGAGTTGCGTCGAGCAGGAAGTCAACTCTATTAACCCCTTTTTACCTATATGTCCGTCCCCCTCTACAAGTCCATCGAGATAACTAATGAAATATTCTCTCGGCATGTCCCACATAAACTCTGGGACGTGCTTATTGTGTGCTCCTTCTCCACAGTGACTTGCGAAGAAACGTGTTAAGGGAACAGAATAAAATTCGATTTGCATCGCATTGTTCTTGGTTGGCGAGAAATGGGGATTAATATTGAATACTCGTCGCATTAAATCTACACAATCACGATGGAGTTCTCTTTCATAAATCGCAAAACCAAATTTAACTGCTCTTCCATGATGCCAACCTTCAGCCGCATAATAACCAAGCAGCTTACAAAGATCTCTTGTAATAGGAACGGAGTAAGTAAGTGTGTCAGTGGTATTTGCAATAACAGCGGTAACCGGTGAACTAACTGACCTAGTTACCAAGCCTGCTGATTGAAACGCATGGGCGACAGAACGGGGGACGAAACGATATTCTAACACCCCGTTTTTGACTGGCTCAGATATCCATACCGGCAATCGATTATAAGGAAGTCTTGTTGGAAACGGATGACTCTTAATTTTGTGGGTCGTGCCTACACCGGGAATAAATAGACTTCGGGTTTTATACGGAAGACTAACAAGCGTATCGCCAACTTTTAACTCATCAGTCCGTTTGGAAACTATGTAATTTTTTTCGCGAACAAAAACGCTGTGATCGGCCGTAACAGCTATATTACCGCCCGTGAACTTAATCTCATATATTTTATTGACTCGGTGGCGATAGACCGCTCCGATTTTCTTCCATGCACTCGATCCGAAGAACTTGTTGCCACGGGCAAAATCGACTCCAATGGTTTGCGCGCCGACAACTGGAACAGTGAAACCTTCTTGATCGTCTTGGTAAAATTGATCAATAAATTCCCCGATCGGTAGAAGTTTCGTCGAATTCTTGTGCTTAATAAGGATTTTTGTATCAGGATGAACGCTCGCTCCAACTCCGACGAACATTTCCACAAATTCTGATGCTGATATTGAATAAAACGGTACACCGGCTTCACCGGCGACGGCTTTGGCGAGCAAGGTTTTACCGACACCGGCCGGCCCGACCAACAAAACCCCGCGAGGAATTTCAGCGCCAAGAGCTTTGAATTTGGCCGGATTCTTTAAGAAATCAACGACCTCGACCAATTCTTGTTTAACATGCTTCATGCCGGCGACATCCTTGAAAGTAACACCTTTCTTGCCGTCGTCCAGCCGAGCCGTGGTTTTACCAAACGACATCGCTTGATTGTTACCCGAGCGAGCTTGGCGGGTCATAAAGTAAAGTAGTCCGCCAATGAGTAGAAACGGTAGGAAAACAGTTAGTAAGGTCGTCCAGAGGGCACCAGAGTCGGGATTTTTGATATTAACCGTTACTTTATCGCCGGTGATGCCGTAGTCTTTCAATCCTTGACTGGCTTCTTTGTAGGCAACGAGTTGAATTTTATCTTTGGTAACCGCAGTTATTTTATTACCCTCAACAATTATCTGATCGACGCGTCCATCGCTAACTTCTTTGACGATCTGCGAGATGGCAACGTCTTGAGTCGGCTTGGTTTTACCGACACCAAACAAACTCCAGGCAATCGCCATAATAAAAACGATTGTCAGGACTGAAAACAACTGACGGGAAAATCTGTTTCGTACAGGCATATTCTGAATTCTAGGGTAAAGAACCAGCAAAATCAATGACTTACTCGGTATCTTGGCTAGACTGGAACAGCAATTTTAGGTACAATGACCGACAGCGGGGTGGAGCAGTGGTCAGCTCGCGTGGCTCATAACCACGAGGTCGTTAGTTCGAATCTAACCCCCGCTACGAGACGGGACTGTATAAGTAGCTTCCAATGACTTATATGGTTCACGTAACAGATATTGCTTGACCCCTCTATCTGTTACGAAAAAGTTCGAGAAAATAGAACCAAGTATTATATCTAAATGTCTCAAAGTGCGTGCATGAGATATTTTTTCAGGTATAGACTTAAAAAGTTCGAGAAAATCGCTGTATGTGGGTAGTGCCTTCTTGGAAATCTCTATAGCTTCTCTCGTTTCCATAATCGTACTGTCAATTTCTGTTAATCGGCTCTTCAATTGGCCAACATCTTCTTCAAAGGTTCTCTTTACTTGAATATCGCTGGTTTGCGTCCTGTCCACAGCCTTACCTAGCTCAATCTTTATCTTCTCCCTCTCGTTAAGGAATCCTGTTAATTGATGCTCTAGCCTCCGCTTGTTTGTCTTAGCTTCAGACATTAAGACGTTTATATACTCATTAAAAGTTCCCTCTGTTGCCAGTTGCAGATTGCCCAGTGTTCTCACAGCAAACTCTGTAACTACACGTGCCTTGACATGCAGCCTTTTTCCCAGTTTCTTTTTAAAGCTACATTCAGTGTTATCGCATCTGTAAAAAAAGTAAGCCGTCTGTTTGCCATTTGAATTCTTCTTGGTTAGAGTTGCATGCATCGACGACTCACAGTAGCCACAGAAGACTTTCCCGTTCAGTAATCTAGCTACAACATTACCTCTCGTTTTCTTGTCTCTCATAAACCCACTAGCCTTACCGCTATGGTTTAATCTGATATATTCCTCACGGGTTATCATGGGTTCGAAATCAAAACTGTCACTAAGGATAGTTGAGTCTGTTCCGTGGTGAGCTATTCCACAATAAACAGGGTTTGAAAAAATCCTTGAGAGCTTCTGTTTTGACCAAACAAAGTTTCTGTGCTCAATGACGCCTATGCCCTTTGCTTTTTTGTAATCTGATTCGTTCAGAAACTTGGCGATTTCTTTTTGTCCACAGCCCTCTAGCCTGAGTTCAGATGCTCTCTTGATTAACTCGTGGTTTCTACCATCGGGTCTAAGGAATCTACCTCCGTCTTTAAAGTAGCCGTGTGTATCAGGTATTGATTTACCTGATTTTAGCGTGCTTTTATTGCCACTCTTAACATTTACGCTTAAGTTATCTGAATACTGCTTACTAACGGCGAATGTTATCGCTAATAATAACTTCCCGCTCGGTGAATTCTCAAAGCTGTAACTAACAAATTTCAAATCACGAATTAAACCCTCATCTAACATCTCAATTATTTCACCAGCATCTTTCATGTTCCGACTCAATCTATCAGGATGCCATGATATTACGCCATGTATACGCCTTAACTTTAATTGATTGATAACCCAATCGAACTTTGGTCTAACCCCAGATTTCTTTGCGGATTTCGTTTCCTCAATTGTTTCTATCACTCGCAGGCCTTCTCTCGCAGCCAGCTCTTCACACGCCTCCCTCTGTCGTTCGATGGACTTAATTTGTTTCTCGTTATCCTCGGTTGACTTCCTGGTGTAAATCACATACTTATAATTCTCGGGTTCAATCTGGTTTTTTCTAGACAAAACTTCTAGAGCATCAAGCCGGCTAATAATTTCTTCGGGAGTGACGGTCTTACCACTTCCGTTGGACGGCACAGTCATACTAGTCAAATTCCTTTTTAGCCAGTTTCGCTAAGCTTTCATCATCGATTCGGAGTTCTTTCTTCAGCGACTCCACAATCTCTTGCCCTCTACTAATCGATACTTCGCAAGTTGCCTTCAGGTCAAATTCATCTCTTCGTTTACGTTCCAAGTACCACATTGCCACTTTTGGGTTACCGAGATTGTCCACGATAGTTTGTCTAGCTTTTAGTATCGGGGCTGTTTTAAAAGCCTCTTTTTCCTGACAGAACTTCGGATACTTAACTTGGTAGCGGTACAAGGTTCTGTCAGAGATGTGGGCATAGGTACAAGCTTCTACATCGCTACAGCCCCACAGAAAAGCTTCCTGAAGCCGTATTAGAACATAGGGAGTAATAACAGTCGGGGCACCACCTTTAGGGCGAGTAGAAAGCTTCTCATGCTCGTCTTCAAGTCCTGTCTTCGGCATCAAGTGTGACAAATCAAGAACCGGTATATCTATCGCCATCTCTTCAACCGCTGACTGCTCCATCTGTTAGCAGTTAAGCACTTAGATGGAGGTGGGGGAAGAACTTGGAACTGAGAGCTATTTTGGCTCAGGCTGAAGATGTATATCTTTTTCGGTGATGCTCTTTTGGATGGCCGGATGGATGTAGGCACTGCCACCAGCTCGTAGCTGGTTAAGAACGGGTTGGTACTCTAAATTCTTCCAGTTGTACTTCAGAAATTCTTCCTTAGACATAAATATCACAACGGCATCATCAGTCTTTTTATTGCCATAAGTGTCAGTAAAGTCAGTTTTAAACTCAACTTCCAACTCGTTAACACCATCAATTTTAAATACCTGGCTGCCGTACCAAACAAAGACAAAAACCGCTCCCTTAACTAGACTCTTTTCGTCATAGAAGGTTGGGCTGGTCTTGCTTAAAGTGACAGCCTTTGTTGCTTCACTATAATCTATCGCAATCCCGTCTCGGTTTTGCTTAATGGCGTCATATGCCACCCATAGCTTGTCTGCAGTTGTTTGTGGCAATGGGACGGGTACTGGTGTGCTTGCCTGTGTCGTAAGACCAGGCTCATCTGTCGCGGGTTGTTGACTCGCCCCACTACTAGCTTCCTTCCGAGAACCCGTCACGCCAATTGCTATAAAGAAGACCAGGATAGCAATACCAAAATAAGTGCCAACCTGCTTCCTGGTTAAATCGTGCCCCCTAATCAGTTTTGATAAAAGCTTAGGGCTGATTAACCCTACCGCCAGACCGACCAATGAAAGTAGAAGAAGTAGTACCAACACCGTACCCATTTACAGATACTATGCTACAAGCTGTCTGTGGAGTCAATATCTCTCGCCCCTTACGGTGACAGGAATGGACAAAGCAGAATTTCTAAAGAATTTTGGTCAAAGAGTTTCTAAGGTTCGTAGAGAGAAGGGAATGACTCAGGAAGAGTTAGCAGAGGCCATAGACGTTCACAGAACGTACGTTGGTTTTATTGAACAAGGAAAGCGAAACCCGCTGATTTTTAATGTTTATAAGATTGCTGAGGTGACGGGTGTTCCAGCATCGGAGTTGCTTCGGGAACTCTGATTATCTGTTTACATAGTATCTCTGAAGAACCTTGACTAGAAATGCCCGCAAGAAATTGGGGAAGTAATCCAAGAGTCTGTTTGCTCGTTCGACTCTACTTGGCGGGAGAAAAGTATCACCACGCAGAATCATCTCCCTCTCATAAGGGTAGAAGCTAGCCAAGAATGACCTTCTGCGTCCGTCTCTAATCTGTGCTTTCGTAAAGCAGTCACGAAAGCCAATAACACCTCTATCCTTCCTAACGATAAGCTTAACTTTAATGCTTAGCTCTCTATCGAAGTAAAGACTCGAGGTTCGGGCAACTCGAACTGTCCTCGGCTTACTGTACCGTGCCCTGTGAAGGTCACTTAACATAACCAAGACCTCATAGTAAGCAAGAGCCTTATTAATGAGCGTGTGCCCTTCCTCGCGACTATAGATTCTGTTACCCCTTTCTATTTGGATGTTAGAGTTGTCGATGGCGTATTCAGAATGGAAGATGGCGTTTCTCAGCCTGAAATCGACAAACTCATAGAAATTTGGAATTTCGACATTGAGAGTCACGGCTTTCGCCTTGATTATTTCGATTTTTTTCCAGACCGGAACCGGTGTTGGCCTCCCGTCAGTAACATCATCGGGAAAGTTATCAACTGAAAAGTTCTGGTCGTCGAGAATGTTTAATAGATTTGCCATTAACTCGTACAAATCCGTTGATTCAATAATCAGGCCGTACGCAAAAAGGTGAACATGTAATACGAGTTGGTGGTCGAATTTGTTTACTTTCTTTACTTTGTTGACGGCATCGGTCACTTCTTTCAAATTCTTCAGAGCGTCCCATGACGAATCAAGGTCTCTTATTCGCAATATCGTTCTGATGAATTCAAATTCGTTCTTCCTCTTCGCAAGAGTAAATAGGTAACTTAGGCAGTCGAGGTATTTGGTTATTCCTTCAGCATACGAGGAATGAACGCCTCTCAGAGGAGTTTTTAATCTAAACCTCCCCCGTTCTTCGATAAGAATCATCAGTAGGTCGAGAAGTTTTGTGCTATGGTCACTTCTTGACTATATTCTTAGGGTTTTCGTTCAAGTTTATAACTTCGCCATTGTCGCCAATAACTTGGTTTTCAGATGGGGGAGGGGAGCTAGTGTCAATTGACTGCAAAGTATTTGCTAGTTCTGCAATATCGCTTGGTCTCTCTTCGTTTTCCATTCTAGTCAGATACTAGCACTTCTTTTCTTTTTTACACAATCACGAAATATCCTATTCCCCAGTTCGAGAGATTTAGTGTTGATAACCTACAAGACTGAAGACGGCACAAGTTCACCTGGCTCGCCTTCTTCCTGGGTTTGCATATGACGTAAGTTTTCTACAGCCTCGGCTATCTTCATATGTGCTTTCTTGATAAAATTCAGAAGTTCGAGAGAAGTCCAGTTATGTCTACGAGAAGAAAAACCAGTCGAAAGACTGGTTTTTCTTGAGTTAATCGATTAACATTACTGGTGTAGGCCGGCGTAGCTCAGTGGTTAGAGCGGACGTTTCATAAGCGTCAGGTCGGAAGTCCAATTCTTCCCGCCGGCACAATTAGTTATAGTTATTCTCCAAAGAAGTATTGCCACCACAGCTGGATATTGGTTTTGGTGGTTGGGGAAGCGGGCTGAATATCGTTATATAGATTGTCACTAAGTCCTGGGTTTTGGTCGGTGTCGGTTGCTAGTCCTTTGATTGTATAAACGGTTTCATCTGGTTTTTTTAGTCCTAAACGCCTTCTGGCCTCTACTTCCTGAAACGACGGTGTTTGGTAGTAGGCAATCAACAACTTCAACTTACTGTTATTGAAGGCCTGTTGGGCGGTTTGAGTTCTCTTCTCTCGTAAGATTTGTCCTAATTTGTGATTACGGACTATAAGGTTAATATTCGAATAAACTGCAAAAATGAACAGTCCGATTAATAGCGCTTTCAACATAAATTCTCGCGACATTGCCCCCTTCATATCTAAGTTGACTCTAGCAATAACAAAAACGATCCGCTAGTTGGCAGATCGTTTTTGTGAGCTATTGCTCTACTTGCGACGGTTGCGTCGGTGACGTCGGCGTCTAGCCGTACCCGCAGCAGCATCTCCTTTCGATTCGGCTTTATTCCGATCGAATTCTTCTTCTGGTGTCTCTTGAACCGATCGCGATAGCGCATAGAAGCTACCTGCGATAATTAGTAGTAGCACCACTACCACTAAGATACGGACCCAATCGCGACTATTCTCAGTATCCGCTACAAGCGGGGGATTCGGTGCGGTTGGAGTTTCCACTACTGGCTCGGCTGCTTTAACCTTTGGTACAAACTGGGCCGGAGCAGGTTTTGGCGCTGACACAGGGGCGGTCTTTACTTCCGTTGACCCTGAAATACCTTCAGTCGTTGTCCCCGAACCAGTCACTGTCGTCTTAACCCCCTTAGTCAGGGCGATTGAGAAAACGTTGCTTTCCAAGCTCGGATTACCGTACTGGTCGTAGCCAACTATCTTGAACAGATAGCTTTTGCCGCTCATTAAGTCCAGCGCCATTGAGGTGGTGGTGACTTCGAAAGTCGTAGTCGTCACTCCGTCAACAGTGTACTGAACTTTGTAGCTGGCCGTATCTGTCGAGCCCGCTTGCCAGTCTAAGGTGACTCGGCAGGTGGCTGATTCACAGTTAGCAACCGCTTTGATTAGAATCGGTGCCGTTGGACCGACAATATCGTTAGTGAGTTTCAACGGCAGGCTAGTATTGTCGCCCTCGTCAATCAGCACTAGCCAAACTTGGCTGTATATATTGTCTCCGATGCCAATAGCCGGCCACGATCCGTCAGGATTGCTTAGCACCCCACCAATAAGAGTGGCGGTTGGATCTTCGGGCGCGGCTGACAACAATGCTACTGCGACTTCTGGTTCGTTAGCTGCTCCCGCTAAACCAGCGACTGTGTCCGCCGTGCCTGGTTTGTTTTGATTGACGACAACCTTATTGGCGTCAATAACTGGCACCAAGTTGTCAAGTGCAGTCGCAGTAACAATAGCGCTTGGAGCCGAGTGTTGAGCGTTGAAATCAATTGACTCGACGGTGAATTGGTAATCGATCGGGTCATTGAACAGGCCGGAAACGACTTTTTCGAGAGCACTACCAGTAACAACACTTGTCCAAGTGGCGATACCAAGCTCGCGGTAGTTGAGCTGATAAGTAACATCGTCTATCGAAGTTGAGGCCGTCCAAGTGGCTTTCAAACTTCCGCCGTTGTCTGACGGCATATCAATAACCGCTAAGCCAGTCGGCGTCGCCGGGTTAAGGATATCGATCGTAAAACCATCGCTGGCTTTAATAGCGCCAACAATCCCTGTCCCGTTGACCGGTTTAATAAGCGTGTAGAATGTCCCGGTCGTCGTAGCGCTAGGAAATAGGATTGTTTTGGTCAGGACATTGCCAACACTACTGAAGGGGCTGAAATCCGCCGCTGTTGGCGTGGTTCCAAGTCCTACCATGTAGTCGGTAATGCCAGACTCTGGATCGGTAAAACCGCTCCAATTCACAGTAATTTGTGCTGTATTGGCGCTCCAATCGATATCAACTCCAGCGCCGTCGTTAACGATACCACCGATTGGCGGAGTTAAATCGCTCTCGTTAGTGGCTCTTGGCGAAGCAAAGTCGACGGCTCCCAAATCCAAATTGGTATGAGAGGCAGAGTCGTGCCAACTAGTAACCAATAGTCCGTCGGTGATGACGACATTGCGCTCCATCGCCTTCTTGACAGCTAAGTCACTGCCCGCAAGCGGGCTACCACCCGCACTACCACAACCAGCGCTGTCGATGACAGTAGGCGGATCCGTTGGAAACGGATTTTGCAGCTTCATATAGACAGCCGTTCCGGCTTCGCAGTTCTTGACCAAAGAAATACTGGTCGTGACCCAGTCCGGTGCGACATCAAGGATCGAAGTGGTCGCGGTCTCACTGTAGTTACTGATCAGAAAATAACCGTTGGCTTCGATACTATTACCGGCCGGAATGGTCAGTGTGCCGTTACTGGGCGCGGCGTGCGTCAACTGCCAGCCAGACAAGTCGATCGAGGCGCCAGTAGTATTGCGCAGTTCAATCCATTCGTCAGCTGTACTGGTATCCGTCCCCATCCACATTAACTCGTTTATCACAACTGCCGGCACGGGGTCGGCGGCCTGGGCTGATTTGATTGTCAGCAATTGAGCCGCGACTGTTCCCTGCAGGGCCAGGAGGACAACGAGAAAACGGACTAAGAATATTTGTATCTTATTCATTTTCCATTCTCCTTCTAGTTGTTAAAGGACGCTCAAGCGCCGCCAAATCTCAATCGAGTGTATTAACACCGAGAAACTTTGACGTTGCGAGCAATCCCTCCATTTATAATTCCCTCCTGACCCTAGAAGAAGAACCCCTAAGATGTCTCAATCAAAATAGCAAATTCTTTTAACCTGTCAAATCTAGCACCCTGCGATGCTTTACCTTATGATGTAAATTGAGTAAAATTATGGCGTTTTGGGGCTCGTAGCTCAGTGGTAGTAGCAGGCAGCTTATATCTGTCAGGTCGGAGGTCCGATCCCTCCCGAGCCCACATGTTAGTCATACTTGCTGGTGGACCATCGGCAGAGAGAGAGGTGTCGTTCTGGTCCGCTGAAACTATCGGCGTTGCGCTAAAGAAGTTGGACAAGAAATTTGTCGTTATAGATCCAGCCCAAAAAGATTGGCTAGCATTACTCAAAGCTTCCAAGCCGATACTGGTACTAATCGCCCTCCACGGTCCCTTTGGCGAAGACGGCCAGTTGCAAAAGATTTTAGAAAAAGAGGGGATACCGTTTAGCGGTTCCGATAGTCGTGTTTCGGCACTTGCGATCAACAAAGAGAAAGCCAAAAAAATGATTGGGGGATTGGGGATAGCCACCCCCAAAAACTACCGCGTACGGAGTCGTCTTCCCTACCCCGTGGTCGTCAAGCCCCTCACCAACGGGTCGAGCTTCGGTGTCACCGTCGTAAAAGACGCGGCCACCCTCTCCCCCGCTTTAGTAGAGGCCAAAAAGTTCGGTCGGCTAATAATTGAGCAATACATCGCTGGCACCGAGCTAACATGCGGGGTGATTGACATTTTTGGTTCAATACAAGCCCTGCCATTGGTGGAGATCCGCCCGAATCGTCAGTTTTTCGACTTTGCCGCTAAATACGACAGTGAGTCGGGCTGTCAGGAGATCTGTCCAGCCCCAATCGATGGAAAACTGACCAAGGAGATTCAAGAGCTGTCGATTAAAGTCTATAAGATACTCGGTTGCCGTCAGTACGCCCGTATCGATTGGATCGTGCGTGACGGCACCCCATACTTTCTTGAAGTCAACACTTTGCCCGGGCTGACTAAGAACTCTCTCATTAATAAGGAGCTGCTCGCGGCCGGTATTTCATTTGAAAACTTTATAGATCCACTAATCAAGAAAGTCCTGTTTTAATAATCTCTCGCTAACCGGTACAATTGCAGTACAATGTCTCGCAAAAGAATTGGGTTAATTACTGTATTTAGCTTTACAGCCGTCCTGTCGCTCGTGGCGGCACTTGGGGCAATTACTTCGCTCAACTTCGAGGGTAGAGTTCTGCCCCGAACGATGGTCGCCGGCGTCGATATCGGCGGGCTACCGTACACAAACGCGACCGAGAAAGTTCAGCTCAAGGCCAGCGAGCTATCCGAGCTACCGCTGACTTTTAGTTTGGATGACAAATCGGCTAGCGCCACCTTGGGTGAGCTGGGTGTAAAACTGGACGATCTCACCACGCTTTCCCAAGCCGTTAGACCGTCGAATAGTTTTGATTGGTTAGCGCCCACTTACTGGAAGTCTATGTTTAGCATTAAGGAGCTATTCGTGTCGTATCACGCCGACCCATCGGTTCTGCGCCAGAAAGTGGAAACACTTCTTGGTGTTACCACCGCCGCTAAGGACGCTGTGATTAGTTATAGCAATGGTCAGCTGGTGGTCAGTGAGGGCCAAAAGGGTATCTCGATTTCCGACACTGCTATCGACATGGCAATTAAAACGGCCCTGTCCACCGGTAGCGCTACTTCAACCAAGCTTGAGTACACCGAAAGTTCACCGATTATCACTACAGACATCGCCACCCAAACAAAGACCGAGGTCGAGCAAAAATTTATCCCCATTTATCTCAAGTTTGAAGATAAGAATTTCACCATTGCGCCGAGCGGTCAGTACTCATTTCTCGATTTCTCCCCTGTCGACGGAAAGATCAGTTACCAGGTGTCTCAAACCAAGATTAGTAACTACCTTAGTTCGGCCGTCGCATCGAAGATTAATATTAAGATGCTGGTCAAAACAACTCAATCCGACACCCAGCAAGTGACCCAAGAGGGGAGAGACGGCCGGGAAACCGATCTTACCCGACTAGCCAAAGATGTTGCCCGTACAATTACCGAACATACTGACACCACTAGTTCACCGATTGCTATCAGCACTCGATCTATCCCCTTCACCGAGAAGACAGTCTACCCTGATTTTGTCGCCGGACTTTGGCCGGGCTTATATATTGACATCAATTTGACCAAACAACGACTATTCATTATGGTCGGTGAAGTTAAACAGGCCGAGTATGTGATATCGAGCGGTAAAAGAGGTACACCAACACCGTCGGGAGTTTTCTATATCAAAAATAAAATTCCTCTCGCCCAATCGCGATTGTTTCCTGGAATTTGGATGGAAAAATGGAATGCTCTGGCCCGAACTCCGGACGGTGGTGGTTACCAAGGTTATGGGCTACACCGTGTACCATGCTTTGATCCGCAGTGTAATTCACGCGAATCAGCATCCCACTTGGGACGACCAGTTTCACACGGCTGTGTCCGGATAGAGAACGACGGTGCCGATTGGGTCTACGACAATGCCCCACCTGGCACACCAGTCAATATACACCTCTAGAGGTAAGTCATAACTAGAGACTCAAGATGTTTTGATGAGGCGGGAGAGGAGTTTTTTGTCTTCCGGATCGTCAGAGTTGATTAACTCCAGCCCGGCGTACTGGCTCAAGGCCGCTCGACTAGCCGCAATCACTGCTTCTAACTGGCCAACAAATTTGACACGATCGTTTTCGGCCAATATCCTCTCCAACGACTGGGCTTGTCCAATCATACGCCTCAGTCTCGCCACAAACTTTCTCTTTTCTTGTTCTTCCATCATATTTCGTAATTTAGTAATTTTTTGCTTTCCACTATATACCCTAGCCAATCCCCAATATACCCCACCCTGGTATTACCATACCAGGAATTACCAGTTTTCAGTTAACAATTTAAAAAATCAGACGGATGTTGGTCAGACTTCGATTGAGGCGCCAATTTTGGGAATAATAATATTGGCGTTTGGCAGATGACTTTTGACGAAAGACAAATATTTCTCCGCTCGGTCTGGTTCGCTATGGACAATTGCCAAGCGACCGCCTGAGGGCATCTCGATCTTACGAAGCCATTGCATCAGTTCGGTATTATCAGCGTGGCCCGAAAAAGCTTCCGCCACCTCGATCTTGGCTCGGACTGCCACTTCTTGGCCGTGAATATGAACCGATTTAGCTCCTCCCAAAATCGCACTTCCAAGGGTTCCTGGCGCCTGAAAACCAATAATTAATAAATAGGTATCTGGTCGTGATAGATAATGCTTTAGATGATGAACAATTCGTCCTCCGGCCATCATGCCTGAACCTGCAATAATTACTTTCGGGTGTGGAGCTTCGTTGATATCCTTGGAATCTTCAACTGTTGGTGTCAGGGCAAGAGACCCAAAATCAAACAGATCATGTCCACCATGCTCATTTTTTACCACTTCGCGACGGTAAAGTTCCATATGGTGCTCAAATACTGCAAGAGCTTCTATAGCTAGTGGGCTATCAAGAAAAATGGGCATCTTTGGGAGTTGGTGTTTCTCAAACATCTCATGCAATAAAAAGAGAAGTTCTTGACTACGTTCGATCGAGAAAGCAGGAATCAAGAGTACGCCGTTGTTTTGGCTCGTCCAGTCGAGAGCCTTTTTAACAACCTCCTCTCGATTATCACTACCAACATGTTCCTCACCACCATAAGTAGCTTCGGTAACAACGATATCTGCCGCTGGAGGTGACTCAGGAGAGGCAAGTAAGGGACTTGGCCAGTGACCGATATCCCCAGAAAAAATTATTTTCTTACCGCCAGCTTCAAGTAATACAGAGGCAGAACCAAGAATATGACCAGCGTCATAAAGCGTGAATTGATCAGTACCATTTAAACGACGGGCCTTGTGGTAATCAATAGGTTGGAACTGCTGAAGGGTTCGGTTTAGGTCAACTTCTTCATACAGTAGAGGTGCACCTTCTCGCTGACTTCGCTCTTCCGCTAATCCTAAGGCGTCTTTTAAGACGATTGTTGATAGCTCAATCGTTGCTTCTGTTGCAAAGATAGGCCCACGATAGCCGTTCCTAACCAGGACTGGCAGACGACCGATGTGATCAAGATGAGCATGCGTAACAATAACGTGAGTAACTTGGGCTGGATTGTAAGCCAAGGGATCATCATTAAGCTCAGAGATGGTGTCTCGACCCTGGAAGAGACCACAGTCGACAATATATTTATCGGTATCTGTCTCGATTAAGAAATTACTTCCTGTAACCTCTCCAGCAGCGCCGAAGAAGCTGACTTTAGTCATTTTAAATAGTATCGCCGTCGATTCGGCCGATGTCTTCCCGAGCCATTTTGATAATTTTGGCCGCGAGTTTATCTGGGTCGTTGTCAAAAACAATCTTCGCTCGTCCGCGTTTTGCCAATATCAGGAGATGGTCGAGCTCATCGGAGATACCACCGCTTTCCGTCAGGATACCGATCGGTTTTTTATCCTCAAAAGCGATCGTGAACTCGTTTAAAGTCCCAATTCGACCACAGACAAAGATAACCGCATCAGTCGAACGAATGAAGAGTAGATTACGGCCGGAGTAGCCAAATCCGGTATACATCGCAAAATCAATAAACTTGTGCGGAAGTTTGTACTTTTTTACATGCTCCAAGTAACTTGAGGCGGGAGAGATACCGACCGTGAAACCGCCCGCTTTCTTTGCTCCTTTGGCAGCGGCAAGAGGAATACCGGTTGTGTCACCAGTAACTACAACAACACCTCTTTTAGCTAAGTAAAACCCTAGTTGCTCGGCCTTCTTAAATGCATCTTGCGTGCAGATATCCTCAGCCGCACCTGAAATACCGATTTTGATGTGTTGAATGCTTCCCTCCCTACAAATTAGATTACCAGGCAGGAGTCTTTTAGAAAAGCGGAGGGTTTACTAAGACAATTCCGGGGGGTATCGTAAAAGCCGAAATGAGCACGGTGATCAGCGTAAAAAACTTGGTAAAGCGTTACGGTAAGCTTTCTGCCGTCGATGGTATTTCGTTTGAAGTGCAAAAAGGTGAGGTTTTTGGATTGCTGGGCGAAAATGGGGCTGGTAAAACAACTACACTAGAGATTATCGAAGGCCTACGCCAACTAACTAAAGGTACCGTAAAAGTTCTGGGACACGACGTAGCGACTGAAATGAGCTCCGTCAAGTCTAAGATTGGTGTTCAGCTTCAGTCCTCGGCTTACTATAGCTACCTCACCCTAAAGGAGATATTAGAATTGTTTGGTAGCTTCTATCCAAAAAGCCTAGAGGCAGGGAAACTTCTTAAATCTGTTAATCTCGAAGATAAGGCCAGCTCTTTTGTTGGTGCTCTTTCTGGTGGTCAACGACAAAGATTTTCAATTGTTGCTTCTCTCGTTAACGACCCCCAAATAGTTTTCTTAGATGAGCCAACAACTGGCTTAGATCCGCTCGCTAGACGAAATCTCTGGGAGTTAATAACTCAAATTAAATCTCAAGGAAAGACTATTATGCTTACGACGCATTACATGGAAGAGGCAGAGCTACTTTGTGACAGAGTAGCAATCATGGACAAAGGTAAAATTGTTGCCTTAGATAAAACCCATAAGTTAGTTGAGAGGGCAAGTAAACCGTTCAAAATTAGCTTTATCTCCCCTAAGGCAGAGGGTATTGCACCTAAGTTAAGGAAGATTGGCACCCTGACTGAGCTTGGTGGGAAGTCTGATCACTTTGAGCTTACGCTATCTACCCAAGCAAATCTCCATCGAGCATTAGACTTAATTCGCCCTCTTAATCCCGATTCCTTAACCGTTTCGCGAGCCTCACTTGAGGATGTATTTATTGAAAAAACTGGTCGTAATATTACCGAGGAAGGTTAGATGAAACTATTTATTGCTAATTTGAAGATGCTTTCTCGTAACAAACAGCTTCTATTTTGGAGTTTAGCTTTCCCGCTTATCTTTACCGCTATCTTTGGATTATTTTTTGGTAAAGATATTACAGCCGGTAATGTAATTTTAATTAACGAGAGTAAAAGTGAGCTTGCGACAACACTAGAAAAAACTTTTACGGATACGAATCTGTTTAAGGTTCGTAAAGAAACCGATGTTGAGGTTGCAAAAAAACTGTTAAAGAAAAACCAAGCTAGTTCAATTGTTGTTGTTCCGGCTACTTTTGGTGATGTGTCACCCGAAGCAAGTAAGACTGTGACAGTTCTTTACGACCCAGCAAGCCAACAAGCTGGCTCAATTGTTATAAGTTTCGTGGATAAAGTTCTTACAGGCGTTAACTACCAACTTCAAAACGCTAAACCGATATATGGAGTGACTGGAGAAAAAACAACTTCTGGTTCATTTAGTTATTTTAGTTTTGTTCTAATAGGTCTTATTGGTATGGCATTAATGAACTCTAATGTTCAGAGTTTAGCGATAAATATGGCGCGGTACCGTGAAGATAAAATCCTCAAGCGTATTACCACCACTCCACTTCCCACCTGGCAGTTTATCTTAGCGGAAGTTGCTTCCCATTTAGTTTTAAATATCTTACAGGTTGGCCTAGTTATAGCAATTGGGGTTTACGTGTTTGGAGGTAGTGTCGGTGGGCATGTCGCCTTACTGTTTGCGCTGTCTCTTCTAGGAGCTGTTCTTTTCCAGCTGATTGGTTTTGTTATTGCCAGTGCTACGAAGTCTGCCAGTGCGGCCGAGGGAATGTCGACAGCTATTACTGTACCGATGATGTTTCTCTCAGGAGTATTTTTCCCAATAGATCAGCTACCAAAATGGTTGTTCTCTGTTGTTCAGTACCTACCACTCTCGCCGTTACTGCGAATGATGCGTGAAGGAGCGCTCGAAAACCTTTCGCCCTGGAGTACACCGCAAAACTTTATTATTGTTCTGGCCTGGATTGTAGCTGCGTTACTGTTTGCCATCCGTCGCTTCCGACTGACTGAGGAGTAGGGCGTTTAGCAGAGTTTAGCACCAGATCTTATTAGGACCTTATCTTGACTGGTGTAACGCTTTTGTTACACTTTGGTTCATGGCTACAACTAAGACTCGTATCAACATCACAGCCGAGCCAGAGATTGAAGCGGCTCTGAAAAATGCTGCTAAGCGCGACAAAGTTCCCTTAGCAACTAAGGCCGCCCAGCTTCTGGCGATCGGCTTAGAATTGGAGGAAGATATCGCCCTGGCGGCAATCGCCGATGAGCGTAGCAAGACTCCAAGAGGGGAATATATTCCTCATGATCAAGTCTGGTGACAATCTCTTCTTTCACCCTTTGGTAGTAAGGACAGATATACCTAAACTTGGTGAGGATATCCGCCGACAAATTAAGACGGCCTTGGAAACAAAATTAGCACGTCATCCGGAGACATTCGGTTTACCGCTCCGAGGAATACTGAAGAAATACTGGAAACTGCGCGTTGGAAATTACCGCATCGTCTACCAAATAGAAAAAAATAAAATATATATCGTTGCAATTGCCCACCGCAAAGAGGTTTACAACATCAGCACAAGACGGATATAGCTAGACATCAGTGCGTGCCCTCACGGAGAGTAGCGATTGCTGTTACAACAGGTTTGCGCTAAACTAGTTTAAGCACCTTACATTTTTTATATTCTGGGGTAGCTCAGTGGTAGAGCGGTCGACTGTCAGATTGGCAGCCCGGTCGAGAAATCGATCGGTGATAATTGGGAGAATTGCGGGAAACCTAATCGAAAGAATGGCAATCCGCAGCCGAGCCCGAAAGGGAAGGTTCAGAGACTACCTACTTTTTCAAGAAGTAGGGTATCGGATTAAGTTCGATATTAGCACCCAATACCTAAATTCACCGTTAGGTGGACATGGTAATGAGATAGTCCGCTCCACTAAGAAATTAGTGGGTAACGTGTAATCGATTGGTCGTGGGTTCGAATCCCACCCCCAGAGCAAGAAAGTGTCTAGAATAGAATCAGGATTGAATTCATGAAGCGAAGTATTAACGTTCTATTAGAGCTGGGCGGTCAAAAATACAAATTTTTAAAGATAAGCGCCACAGCCAAAAACCCAAGTTATTATATTCACGATCACATCATGGGAGACGATGTTCCGTTTATGGTAAGTGAGCCCATAACTATCTTGAAGAAGAAGGGAATAATCTCAACAGAAGGTATCCCACGGCGTAGGGTTGACGGGAAAAACTGTCACCACCACATATCTCTTCACCCAAATCGTATTTACCTGAAAAAGAAGTCTCGCGAAGACAACACGGAAGAGCACTTAATTACTGAATTTAATCCCCAGCCCTTTAGCACCTTGGGGAGTAGACTCGTTTGTATTATTACGCCCGCTCCCATTCCTGATCTACCAATTCATGCTACTAC
>JANLIQ010000050.1 GCA_024654065.1 Candidatus Berkelbacteria bacterium
AGACATACATTTGTTGTACTACAGAGTGTATCGGAAGTCGCCCGTTCGGGAGCTCTTGACCCCACGGTAGAACCGTGGGGCTTGTCGGTGTTTTGTCAATATGAAGAGCCTCTATTGTGATTTCTTGACGACCTGCCAAACAAGCCGTACTGTGCCCAGAGTATGGCAACGAGGGTGATCGTCGTTACCGGTGGGGTATTATCCGGCCTTGGAAAAGGTATTATCGCCGCCTCCCTGGGAAATCGCCTTCAAGCCAGAGGATACTCAGTTTTTACTCAAAAGTTTGATCCGTATCTGAACGTCGATGCTGGTACTTTGAATCCTGGTGAACACGGTGAGTGTTTTGTAACGGTTGACGGTGCTGAAACAGATTTAGATCTCGGACATTACGAAAGATTCTTAGACGTCGAGCTAACTCGCGATTCCTCCATCATGAGCGGCCAAATTTATCAGGCGGTGATTGAAAAGGAACGAAGAGGCGAGTACTTAGGCAAAACCGTCCAGGTGATCCCGCATATCACCAACGAAGTAAAGGCGCGAATTGACCAAACCTGTCGACATACCAAAGCGGATTTTTTAATTATTGAGATTGGTGGTACCGTCGGCGACATTGAAGGACGACATTTCCTCGAAGCAGTTCGTCAGTACGCTATCGAACATCCGCGACGGGTGTCTGTCGTTCATCTGGCTTATCTGCCGTATCTTCACACCTCAAAAGAAATTAAGACCAAGCCGGTTCAGAACTCGTTAAGAGATTTGCAGTCGCTCGGTATCCAGCCCCAGCTGGTTTTTTGCCGGGCCGACTATCCGGTAGCGACCGAGCACCTGGAGAAAATTGCGATGTTTGCTGGCCTACCGAAGAAAGCTGTCATTCCCATTCCGACACTCGACACAATCTATGAAGTACCGCTACTGCTGGAAGAGGCCCTGGCAGATAAACTACTCCTGAAGTACTTTGGCTTGCGTAGCCCCCACGAACCAAAGTCACTTTGGACAGATTTAGTAAAACGTATTAAAGGTCCTAAGAAGCGCTCTGTGCGCATCGCTATGGTCGGTAAGTACCTATCGATGAACGACACTTATTTTTCCGTTGTCGAAGCTTTAAAGGCCGCTTGCTGGGCTCACAATTGCGACCTAGTACTAGACTTCGTTGATGCTGAAAAAATTACTGACTCCGGAACCCGAGTACTAGCTAAGTACGATGGTATTTGTGTTCCCGGTGGCTTTGGTTCTCGTGGCGTCGAGGGGATGATAAAAGCCATTGAGTACGCTCGAAGCAAAAAGATTCCCTACCTTGGCCTCTGCTACGGTATGCAATTAGCGGTTATTGAATTTGCTCGAAATGTTTTGAAACTAAACGGTGCCCACTCAACAGAGATAAATAAAAAAAGTCCCCATACGGTTATTAGTACCATGGCCGAACAGGAAGAGATTCTTAAAGACAGCCATTACGGTGGAAGCATGAGGCTTGGAGCATATCCCTGTGAGATAGCAAAAGGTAGCCTGGCTTACCGTATATACAAGCAACCACTCATCCACGAACGACACCGGCACCGTTACGAATTCAATAACAAATACCGTGAACAATTTGAAAAAACTGGCAAATGGCACTTTAGCGGAATTTCACCAGACGGTAAGCTAATCGAGATAGTAGAGCTAAATGAACATCCTTACTTTATCGCCTGTCAGTTTCATCCAGAATTTGCCAGTCGCCCACATCGGCCACATCCGCTGTTTCTAGGTTTAATTGAAGCGGCGTTGAGGCACTAATAAGTTGGCTCCCGCAAAAACATGACCCTATTTCTTTGCCTGAGCCCAAATCTCCATGAATTGTTTTTTGGAGAACTCGGCTAGTTGCTTTGACTTCAGTACTATCATATTCGTCGCATTCCCTTGGATGGTTTGGTAACAAACTTCATCACGCCAGATCCACTGTTCAACGCTTTTCGCAAAGGGCTGTGACGTAAAGCGGTATTCTGATATTGACCAGCCAACCTCACGAATAAATTCGCTGGTTTTTTTGCGTTCAGGAAGTAGGCAGAGCAGATGAATTTGTTTCTTCACTTGCTGTTCCATATAATTTTTATAGAACTCCGAGTCTAGCTTGTACCAGTTATCAATGTTCCCACTGTCGTAGAGCAGGAACTCCTCACCTTCTGTGATGTTTTCGAGGAAATGACGATACCATTCGCGCATTGCAAGCGGAGTAGCGTAAATAGTTACCAGGGGAACCTCGTCTGGTACAGTCTGCATATTCGTCAGAGCTGGGACTACGTCGTCTAGCCTAGCTTTTAGATCCTCAACAAGTGCAAACAGTTGGCTGGGTGGTAGCGCTTGATAGAGCGATCGCTTGCCGTGCCTAACCTCCTTTACTAGACCACGGTCGAGTAGGGTAGGTAGAAGCAGATAAATTGCCTGCCGGCTGGTATTGAGCTGTCGAGCTGTCTGGGCGATAGTGGCTGCGCCCTCGCCTAAAAACTGTAGATAGAGTTTGGCGTGGCTTCGGTTAATGCCGAGACGGTTAAGTGTCTCATATATCAACGCGTCGTCTCTCATATGTACATAAAAGTATTACACAATTAGTATATTTAGTCAAGAGACCCTAGAAAAGAGACAAGTATGCTACTTGTCTATCTTGTTGACTTAAAGTATTCTGCCCGCTGACTTAAAGCTCAACACGAGCTCTAAGGAGGAAATTAAAAAAATGAGAACCAATTGCGGTAGTATCGTCGACGGGTACATGAATTACGCGACCA
>JANLIQ010000051.1 GCA_024654065.1 Candidatus Berkelbacteria bacterium
AGACATACATTTGTTGTACTACAGAGTGTATCGGAAGTCGCCCGTTCGGGAGCTCTTGACCCCACGGTAGAACCGTGGGGCTTGTCGGTGTTTTGTCAAGAAGTATTAGGGGGATAGCCATAAAAAGAACTCTAAGAGCAATAACACTATTTTCATCACTAGCACTTAACTGCTTGCCAGTTCTCCATGTCCAGAAACCAGATATGAGCGGCTCAAGCATTATTATTGGGAGGAGAAAGTTGAAGGCAGGATTAATGAAACCTCGAGCGACCTCGGGAACTAATTGGTGATTGAGGAGAGTTAAGACGGCGTAATTCAAGTAGAAGGAAATCGCTGTCTGAAAAGGATTTTTAATGAAGCTCGTAAATCTCCCCATTGCTGAATAATATACCAAATTAGATTTGAGAAGATGGAATTTGCAATTACAAATTAAGAACACCACTCCCTCTTGTTGCCATTTTATCTTTTTAGTTCCTACTCAAAATCCTCAATCTTACGGCAACCAACGATTGCTGCCTGTGGAAAACTTTAGTATTTTCTGGTTTGGTAAATACACAGTGATGACTAACCCAATTTGGCGAGATATCTTAAATACTTTAGAGCCAACTATGAGCCGACCAAACTTTGCTACTTGGTTGGCCTCAACTGATCTAATCGAGGAGATACCAGGCGTCCTAACGATTACTGTTCCTAATCAGTACGCTAAAAGTTGGTTGGAAAATCATATTATCGGCGATATTGAAAAACTTTTGAGGAAAGGGGTGGATAACTATGAACAGCTACGGATAGTTGTTAGTAAAAAGGGTGCAACTTCTTTAGAAGATTTACCAATCCTCCAGAGAGTGGTTGATGAGACTCCTAACGAAGGGGAGTCTGAAAAAGCCCCAAAGACTAACCCCTTCAACCCTAAATACACTTTTGAATCTTTTATAGTTGGTAATAATAATCGTTTAGCTTTTGCTGCAGCACACGCTGTCGCCGACAAACCTGGTGAGGCTTATAATCCACTCTTTTTATATGGGGGAGTTGGTTTAGGTAAGACTCATTTAATGCAAGCTGTAGCCAACCACATCACCCTAAACAACCCCAAGAAAAAGATCGCCTATGTATCTTGTGAAACTTTCGCTAGTGAGTTTATTGAAGCCCTCCAAAATAAAGCCATAAATGAATTTAAACGAAAATACCGTTCGGTTGATGTTTTTTTGGTTGATGATATTCAATTTCTAGCTAATAAAGAGGGGACCCAAGAAGAGTTTTTCCACACCTTTAATACTCTCCATCAAGCTAATCGGCAAATTGTGATGACAGCCGACCGAATGCCAAAAGAGATTGGGGATTTAGAAGATAGATTAATATCCCGAATTGGTTGGGGAATGGTAGCCGACATCCAAACACCAAATTTTGAAAATAGAGTAGCAATTCTTCAGGCTAAGGCGAAACAAATGAACTTTGAAGCTCCACCAGATGTTTTGGAATATATCGCCAATACAATCACGAACAATATTCGCGAACTCGAAGGATCACTTACAAAACTAGCCACAACAGCAAAAGTTGAGGAGCGCCCAGTAACAATTGAACTCACTAAAGAAGTAATGAAGGACTTAGCTAGACCAAACACGAAAAACATTACAACTAAAAAAGTTATAAAAGTTGTTACCGAACAGTTTGGGATTGATCCAACCGACTGATTAGGTAAGAGGAGGGTTCAGGAGTTGGTTTATCCCAGACAGATCGTAATGTATATCCTTCGTCACACCCTTGGACACTCATTCCCTCAAATCGGCGATGAGTTGGGTGGTAAAGACCACACCACTATTATGCATGGGTTTGATAAGATTGAACGCCTTATAAAAACAGATAGTCAGGTTGAACGCGACGTCCGGGAAGTTAGTCGCACTTTAGAGGGTGGGGATTAAGTGGATATGTTGTGGACAACTCAAATACTATTAGGAGTAGCCAAGAGTTATAATTCTTGGTACAACAGGTTAGATCATTCATCCACAAGTAAAACACAACTTATCCACAATCAAAACGTTTTTTTCAACAACACCACACCTAATAATCCACCAAACCACAATTACTATAATTACTACTAAGTATGGAAACTAAAAAAATAATTACATCAAATACAAATGAAATTTAATACTGAAAAGGAAAAACTATTAAATGCGGTAAGTTTAACGAGTCATCTTGCCACAACCCGTTCGACATTACCTATTCTTCAAAATCTTTATTTTGAAACAAAAGAAAATCGATTATTAGTAAAATCGACCGATCTTGATCAAACTCTAGAAGTATTAATTGATGGAACAGTAAACGAAAAAGGTGCCCTAACAATTCCTGCTCGATTAATTGTTGAATATCTTACAAATAACCCAGATGTAAGTATTACCATCGAATCAAATGATCTAGATTTAACAATTCAATCCACTAACCATAAAGCAAAAATTAAAGGCTTAGCGGCGGAAGAATACCCATCAGCACCAACAATTAAACCACAATCTAAAATTACCCTTCCACTTGCGGCCTTACGCCAAGCAATAACTAGAACAATATTTGCTAGCGCTCAAGACGAAACTAGACCGATATTGAACGGTTTGCTATGGCGCTTTAACGGCAAAAAATTAACGATTGTTGGCACTGATGGGTATCGTCTGGCTTGTCAGTCGTTAGAGCTTCCAGGAGATCAACAAGGGGATTATATTATCCCCAAACGCGCTCTCCAAGAATTACTTAAGTTACCCGGTGAGAGCGAGTTGGAGGTTGCTTTTGCTAGTAACCAAGTTCGGTTCACATTAGGGGATATAACTTTAACTTCACGTTTAATTGACGGTAATTTTCCACCTTACGAGGCAATTATTCCCAAAAAAATGAATGTTGAGATAGCTGTTTCTGCTTCCTCCTTAGCTAAAAGTTTAAAATTAGCTAGCCTTTTTTCTCGAGATTCCGCTTACAGCACTAAGGTTTTACTCGAAGGAGATACGATAAAAATAAGTGCTGTTTCAGCGACTATTGGCGAAAATTCAAACGAATTAAAACTAGCTACACCAGTAGCCTCTCCCTTAAACATCTCTTTAAATGCCCAATACTTAGTTGATGGGTTGGGAGTAGTGGATGGTGATGCGAAGGTTGGTTTTATCGATGCCAAAAGTCCAATTACAGTTGAATCTATAAAAAAAGACCAATACCTCTATCTCCTAATGCCGCTTCGGAGCGAGTAGGAAGATGTCTAGGTTTGAGGGCGAATGTTAACCTCACTTAGCCTAGAAAATTTTCGAAACTTTTCTCATAAAGAACTTCAATTTACATCCCGAAGCTTTATTACCGGACCTAATGGATCGGGTAAAAGTTCAATTTTAGAATCTATCCGGATCTTATCTGTTGGAAAAAGTTTTCGCACAAGTCGCATTGATGAAGCTATTTATTTTGAAAGTCGTTTTTTTCGACTTAAAGCCATTATCCAAAAAAATCAAAATATAGAACTTTTCTATGGCAACCAATTTGAGACCCAAGAACTGAAAGATCGACGACTAACATTTCAAGGAAACCAAGTTAGTTGGACGGAGTTTTTAGGTCAATTCCCAACTGTCTTATTTACACCAAATGATTTAGAGGTGATATTAGGTGGACCAGATGTTCGGCGTAAGTATTTAGATTCGGTTTTATGGCAGGTTAGTGCCGAATATCGCCGAGATCAGTTAGAGTTTTGGCAGGTTTTGCGGGAGCGAGCAGCTCTTCTCTTTATGGTTAAAATTAATAGAGCAAGTTCCGACGAGCTCCAACCTTGGAACGAACTAGTAACTAAATTAACAAAAACAATCCGGGAGGCTCGGCTAAAATATGTTCAATATCTAAATGAGTGGTTTACAAACCACTTCAAAGACAAATCTGGACGTATCGAAACCACATATAAATTCGATCCAAAGCCGATAGGGGATTTTTTCTCTCAAGAAGTAAAGCTAGCTCAGAATTTATTTGGTGCCCACCGAGATGAATTAGTAATTAAATTTGACGACTTTTCGGCACGAAAATTTGCTTCTAGGGGGCAATCACGTTTGGTAGTAGCGCACCTTAAGGCTGCTGAAGCAGATTATCTACTTGAGAAAACAAAAAACACCGTAACAGTATTACTTGATGACGCGATGAGCGAGCTAGATAAAAAAAATACTCTCCGAATACTAGAGTTGTTTAGCGACCAACATCAAATAATTTTAACTTCCGCTGAATCCCTTGAATTAACCAAAGAGTGGTCGACAATTAAACTCTAATGTCTCTTGAATCTCTTTCTAGTTATATCCGCCAACCAAATAAAGAAAATAGTTTTCATCGGATTTATCGGGCTCATTTATTGCAAGAAAAGTTAGTTGAACTACTGGGGGTGGGGGTGACGGTGACGATTAAAGGAACTATTATCCGTCTCTGGTGCGCTAATGAACAACTAGCTGTCCTAGCACGGCTCAAAAAAACCCGTCTGCTCGCTCAATGCCACCAAACTCTCGGACAAGCGGAGCTAAAATTGACAATAAGAGTGAAGACGCCGTAAGCTACTTGTCTAACACTTCGATCGGAATGTCGGCCGGCACGCCAAACTCACCGAGATGCTTCTTGGCGTCATCAACAGCGACGGCTCGCTCCTCGGCGTATATATCCGGTGTATCTGGCCCAGCAAAACGGTGGAAAACAGTAAGCACTAACTTACGGATCTTTTTAGCGGTCAGATCGACCTCGGCAGCAATAGTGTAGTCACCGCCGTCATAGGGGAAGTATTGATAATACGGGATCTGCTGAAGGACTGCTGGATCGGGGTTGGTCTCGTCAGACGTTTCAGAGACTAATTTGGGCAAGAGAATAATTTTCACCACGGCAGTGCTAAAAGCGCTAATTCTAAAATCCTGAACAGATGTTTGGGCGTTAGCAGCCGAGGCGACAACGGTGTATTTACCCGGCCGGAAGGTTCGAGAAATTGGTAGGGTGAAGGGCTCCTGATAGTCGTCGGTACTAAACTTGACCACCACCCCGTCTTTAATAGCGCTCGAGTCGTCCAGGATAAAGTCAGCTTTACCAGGCGCCAAACTCAATAGTAGCGGCAACCCAACTACGACAAGAATAATTAGCCCCATTAGGTAGTAAGGTTTATATTTCATCGGCCTAGGAAATACATTACGGTCGTTAGTGCTTTCATTGTTGATAGGGGATAGGGCCCATCGCCACGAGCGGGATTATTAATTCTAACCATACCCGTCCTTTCATCATAGCCGGTAATAACAATACAGTGACCGCCGGAGGTGTAAGGTTCGGCTCCCTCGCCTCTGGCCAGGATCGGCTTGCCTTGCTTAAGATAACTTATGGTCTTGTCCCAGTTGGTACCAAGATTCTCGAACTCCAAATTATATTGGCCGGCAAGTTTTTTATATAGACCAGCATGATCAGTGCCTTGGCCTAATGTGTAGTAGCCGTGAGAGGCGGAGTAAGCAGATATTGAAATTGGATCGACATCGATCTGATGAAATCTTAGAACCATTGCAGCGCTAACAGTGCAACAACCAGACCTACTTATAGTACTTCCATCATATGGCTGGCCGGCGTATTTAGAATCACCTTGTTTAAATAATGGCACGCCGTCGTTACCATTATTAGTTCCTGCCAATGTCGTCGAAGCACATTCGATTTGTTGTGGAAGTAGTAGGCGAATAACGGCCAACCTATTTTTAACAGGGTAGCTTCCGTCAGAATACTGGGTGTTTTCATTCCATGAGTTGCCAGCTTTTTGGTAAACATTTCTCATCGCCGTTGTGTAGTGGTAGAAAAGCCGGGTAAAGTTGTTAGTGCCTTCAGGGCTGTCGTAGGGGGTCTTGCTAGAGACAGCTAGTTTAATTGATCTATAAACACCGTCTAGCTGGGCCGACCAGGCGGTCACACCGCTGATCGTTCCGCTGTCACGGTAGCCGTAGCCAAATGCCTTCTCTGGGTTGGCAAATCCTTGCTCGCCAGCCCAAATTGCTAGCGGTATGACCGGATTGATTCCTTCTTGTTGACCCCGACTAAGAACTTCGCGAATATATGTTTCGTTAGTTTTTGCGGCCGGATAACGACCCCCTAATCTAGCGATGACACCGTCCGGGTTATTGGCTAACGAGGTGTCGGTGAAGTACTGATCGGGGACAATACAGCCTAACCCCGTCCCTCCACCAGTTGGCTTGTCCATATTAAATAATTGACCAAAAACAGCGTAGTAGACAATCGCAAAAGTAAAGAAAATGAGCGCTAAGACGGCAATGACGATGGCGATAATTGCGTTGCCCCGCCGCATTAGAAGATGCCTCCAAAACCAACATGAACCCAATCGGTCGTTTTGGTGGACTTTTGGGAGAACCCGAGGCCAATCGTATCGCTATCAAGGGACCAGTCGCCGAAGGCGTCAACCATTCTTGGCTCGAAGAATTCGGCGTTGGCTTGACGGTAGGTCAGCACCTGGAGCGGTTTGAAAGGCGATTCTCTCTGTTCGCCGTAATCCATTGTGGCATCGAGGAGTTTACCGACATAGTAGCGCGACCAGCCCATCCAAATTTTTTGATTATCGCCTTTGGTGAAAGGTTGGGTATCGTCCCAATCAAACGGATTTTGACCGGGGCTGGGGGAGCTGCGAATTTGATTGATATCGGCTGGCAACTGATCGTACGGGACACCAAAATCGAACTGATCGGCGGCTGAATCGTACTCGCCGATGCCGTAGAGCTCTTGCGGGGGCATCGGGCAGAGATACTCGACCTTGTAGACGCCGAACAGGTAAATGGCGGCGGCCGTATAGAGACCGGCTGGCCCAAGACCGAGGACATACATCGCAATTAAGCCGGTCGTCAGTGCTTGAGTAAAGCCCGGCGGCGCGGCAATCGCTTCATCAACCGAACCGAATAACTGCTGGCACTCTTTACAGGCAGTCAAAGCCATATCAATAACAATTAATTTTAATTGCCCAATAGCCGCGGACTTGTCCGCCGCCGTTTTAGCTGTTTCGATAGCGGAGTAGGCTTTATAGAGCTTATAGATCGAACCAATTGGGAGGCCAAATTGTTTATCACCCCACGAACTCAAGCGACCAATCAAAAAGTCCTTCGCCAGATTATTGAGCGATTGGACCAACACGGTATCGCCTAGTTTCTTTTCGGCGTTGATATTCCAACCATTAACAGCAGTAAAGTAGAGCGATTTTGCCAACCCGCTCGGCAGATCACCAATATTGAGATTATCTTCTAGCCAAGTATCGAAAAAGCCCCACATGGCGCCGTACTTGTCGTTGTTGGTGAAGAAATCACCCTCACCTTTAGAACGAACAAATTGGTAGAAACTTTTAACAAATTCATTCGAAAACGAACCAAACGAAACACCAGACTGGCCGATGAGACCGAGAATAACATTATCAGCTGCCTGTCTGGCTCCTGGCCCCCCAGCATAGATTGCCTGGAGAGTGCCAGGGACATAGCCGCTCCAGAGTCGAGCCAATTCGACGTCAAGTTTGCCGAATGCAAAGTTTTGTAGTAATTTACCCCTTGCTTCAGGGGTGCCACTAAACATTGTTTGTGAAAAACCAACCGGAATGGCTGGATCGATTTTGCGCAGGAGCGAGTCGGACATCCGATACTCAATATTCTTCTGGGCCTCTTCCATTAGTTGCCCCCTTGCTTCCCGATACCGCTCGGCCGCTTCCTCCTCGGATTCGCTACTAGTGACCCCAGCTTCAGCGTAATTCTCGGCCACTCTGGCGTGGATAGTATTGGGGTCGTCCATAAATAGAGCTCTTCTCATATCAGAGTAAGTAAACTGATCGTCGGCTGGCATATATTTATTTATTTGTGGCAATAGGGCGGCAAACGAAGTAGCGGCAATGGCTAAACGCCAATCCCCGGTTATAAAGGCCTCGGCATCAGTTCGGAATTCAACTGGGATGCCGGTGGCCCGTAAGAAAAAGTCGCCAACACCATTCGAGACCCGGACATAACTTTGAAGATTAGGGTTTGTTTCTAAGTATCTTAACCGGTCCTTTTGTTCGGCAGTCAGCTTGTCGGGGCTAATTTGTTTTAGGGCCGAAAACTCTTGGCGCTGTCGCTCTAACAGTTCCTGCTCCTCGGTCGTGCCAGTACGATTGTAGATACCCTTAACTTGCTCGGCTAAGCGTTCGAAATCTTCAAAACTATAGCCGTCTAAATTGACGCCGATTGATTGGGCAATCAAGCGCAGGCCCTGATCGAGGAGTAAGTTGGCGCCGGTGCCAGTGCCAGGCGCAACGATATATTGCAGGAACGAGTCTTTACTAAAGTTGGCCTTGTCGTCAACCGACCGACCCATTAAGCGGTTGATGACAGCGATGCCGGTTTCGATCTCCTCCAGCGTTTGATCGTCACCGCCCTTAATAACCTTAATCAAGACGTTAATTTCGGTGGCACTAAGCTTAAACTGGTCGCTGATGCCGAAATAGTCATAAATCTTATCGGCTGTAAAACCTTCGAGCGAACCTTGAGTAGCTTTGGTGGCTAGTTGTTTGGTGCTGATCTTGTCTTGGAGATAAGAGGCAACGGTGCCGATTGGTGTCCCAAGGGCGATATCAATCGATCGCCACCCGGTGACATTGTCTTCTTCTTCCCAGAAAGAGGCATCACTCATCAATTCGGTCAGAGTTTTACTACTATTGAGGTTGAAAATTCGATAACCGTCAGACGGGTTGATCCCATTGGCGCCGTAGAAGAGAGTTCGGGCCGAATCATTGGCTCGCAGGGTGGCTTGTGATATACCGAGTCGTTCGGCCAATACGGCGTAGCCGTAGTTTTCGGGAATATTGCCCTTGAGCGAGACATTTTGACCCTTCAATCCCAATGTTGTGCTAACAAAGTTGGCAAAAATCTCTTGAGTGGCTTCGGCTAGTTTTTTCTTACCGCTAATGACGGCAAAGGTACTACCGGCGTTCCAGCCGAAGGCCTTGTCCACCTGCACGCCGCCTAGTTTCTCGGCCAGGACTAGGTTTTTGCCATCAAACAAACCAGTTAAATCAGCGGGAATAATTTGAGAAGAGGGATCCTTGATGCTGTATTCTTTGTTGATAAAGGCGGCGATCTCGTTGCCATGTTTGTTAATATAACTCTTAATATCAATCTTGCTCTTGCTTAAACTGTCGTCGTTAACACCGACTTGAACGCCCATGGTCGAGGCGCCGACAGTATTAGTGACATCGCCGAGCTTGACCTCCTTTTTGGGATTGAGTAGATCTTCCAGAATACCGGCTGTCAGGCCGGAGTATTTACCCTTGATGGATTTTTTAGCCGCTTCCCGAACCATCGCCAAGCCGAAGGTCTTCAAAGAATCTTGGGACTCCTTCTGCTTCTTAGGATCGGCTGAAAATAAGTTTTTCAAATCTTCAGTCCCAATTGTGTTGCCGGTGGGGGCACCGTCGAGCTTAATTTCACTAGGAGTCTTTTTTTCGATAACGGCTTTTTCGAGAAGGGTTTTTTGGTCGCTCGGTAATTTGAGGGCGTCAGCGAGAATGTTAACGCCAGCCATTTTCAGGCCCTTGGTGTCTTTTTTCTTCAACATATCAACAGTGCCGATCATCATATTCAAGCCGTCGTCGGAGCGGCCGAATTTGTCTAACACAGTTCTAATCGTCTCGCTATTCATAGCATCGTCGAGAGTGTGGTTATCGAAATAGCCGTTGGGGATGCCGAGCGATGTCTCGAGGTGTCGTTTACCGGTTGCTTCCAGAATGTTATCCCAGCCGTAACCCCTGAGACTGCCAGCTGGCAGATTCAGTCCTTGTTCAACTCGAGATTTGGCAAAGGCGACTCGAGCATCCTCGTCGTTATCGCCGGTGGCGATTCCTGTCGGTAGACCTGGTAGCGATCTTTCCAGAACCGCTCCGCCCAGGGTATGTAAGAGCCCGTCAGCCAAAGGATCGCTCAAGACTTGGTTAACGCCGAAGGTTTTTAAGTAAATATTAGCGCCAACGAAGCCAACGATCGTCTTCAGATCCAGCCCTTTGACATACTCGATGTAGTAATCCATCTCGCCCGATTGATTAAGATAGGCGACGATACTCTGGGCGCCCATCTCGCCGGAAGCGCCGAGGATACTTTGGGCGGTCGGGGTGGGATTGTTTTTAACGCCTTCGGTGCTCTGCCAAGCGACCTTAACCGGTAAGGGTTTTTGCCACTTGGTCGTTGAGCCACCGATGTGTCGTTTCTCAACCAGCTTACAGACAACCGAGCCAACTTCCGAGATATCAACGGCCTGACCGCGGTTATGGCCGGAGACGATATCGCCCTCGTCGGTAATGGCCTGGACACCCTCCCGGTCGAACCTACCAGCGCCTTCGGATGTGTAGTTTTTTAATATCCGATTGACTTTAATATGATCAAAACCGTAGCCGCCGTACTCTTCCGGCAGGCAAAGACTCAAGAGATAATCGGTGGTTCGAACATCAACTTGTAGATCGGTTAACGCCTGTTGATCTTCTGGCGACATTTTA
>JANLIQ010000053.1 GCA_024654065.1 Candidatus Berkelbacteria bacterium
AACTTTCCCAAGGCCCCAGTTCTCTAGGAATTTGCTTGCCTCCGATTCAAGAAGAGTGATATTGTTTAGCCCCGAATGCTCAAAAAAGCCTCTTGCCAATATTGCTTTTTCCGCCAGGAGCTCAATCGTTACGACTTTGCCGCCGTTCTGTCTTGCCCCATCCGCCAGAAAAAGAGTTGAGTAGCCAGCAGAAGTGCCGATTTCCAGGACGTTTTTAGATTCGGTGAGGATCACCAGGTTACGCAGAACCTGGGCGCTTTTACTTGGTATGGACCACAGCCTGATCGTCTCATCTTTCTCTTTTCGCCCAAAAGTGTGACCATTCGAGTCTGCATTGTACTCCCAAGTTTCTTCGATTGTTTCGATGGAGTGGATCGTCTCCAGCACCTTGGGATCCAGCGGCTTGCGTGCCTGCTTTTCAGCTGATTCACTCCAAGTCGTGCCGAGCTTTCCCAGAATCTGCTTGGCGATAAATAGGCTATCAATTTTCTCGATGTCCCAGGACTCAGACATAATTGAGTAGGCCGTTACCGGTATTAATGGCCAGGACAGTGTCTTTTTCGGGGTTGAATTTAGGATCAATTTTCTTGAGGTGCTTCAGAATCGCCACGCTGCTGGCGCCGCTTGGTTCGGCGCTAACCCCATTTTCCGAAAGCATGTTCATTGCTTCTAGAATATCGTCATCCTTAATGTTGTAGACGATGTACGGTTTGCGTTTTCTGCCAGTTCGATCGATCGGGTCATGACGGGTTAAACCTTGTCCATTTTTTGCCAACGAATCAACGTCAACCCAAATCGGTCCGTAGAGCATAACGGCAATAGTTTGAGGATCGCCCGAGCTCACTGGAATTACCTTTGTGTGTAGCTTGCGGTCGTGGACGTAATCAATAATCTCGTTACAGAGAATACCGGCGCCAAACGGAACAATAACATAGTCCGGCGCAGCCTGAAGCTGGTGCTCTATGGCTTCGATAATGATATGGACATAAGCAAGTCGATCCAACCCCTCGGTGATATCAACAAACTCACCGATAACGGCGTCGTGTTTACGGGCGATATTTTCCAGGTCCTTGGAGCGATAAACCTGTTTTTTTAGATCGATTGGCAGAATTGTGCAACTTTTCTTTAGGTCGTCAACAATACGGCTGGCCCTGACCCGATGGTTTTCGGTATCCGGACCGAACTCTTTTGCTAGCAGAGAGGGTGGTACGAAAGCCACTGCCCGAGCGATCTCTTTGCCGTAAAGGGCATTGAGGCGACTGACGTAATGCCCCATGGCCTTAGCGGTATTGCCGTATGAGATGGAGCCAAAGGTAATAGGCTTAACTTCTTCGCCCTTCTCTATACGCTCAAGCATTGGCCGAATCATTTCGTAAGCGAGTCGATCCTTGAAGGTGTGGGTGGGGTTATGGGTTTCGTCCTTAACAAAAAGGTTCTTCACACCGTGCAATTTATTGTTTGGAATGACAAGTGGCGTATTACCCGGCTTTTTTAAGAAGCTACCATCTCTGTTTGAGGACGACTTATCCCACACCGAGAGAAAGAAGTTGCGATAATGTTCGACAATAAGCGAGGACTTGATAATTATTGCCATAGGCTGCTTTCCCCATATAAGGTTTACGACACGATCCTTCAGGATACTCATACCTATCGGGACATCTTGCGAGGTAAACCGCAGCTGCAGGTCGGGAATGTTTCTGTAGGTCTGGCTGATTAAATCGTGAACATCCTGGTTAGCAATAGATCGATCCTCGACGTCCTTGTGGGTGAGCTCTTGGTGGAAATTTAGCAAGAACTCCCCAAGCGATGGGTCGAAATACTCGTTTTTGAATGCGAAGGACCAGTAAAAATCTCCTTTCTTAAGCTGCTTCTGAAGAGATTCGAACATCTGTCGAAAAGCGGGGAGACCTTTGTGAACCGTGATGAGCTGGTTGCCAAACTGGTCTAGAATTACATCCTCGCTATTGAGCTGGTAGTAGGCGCCGCGGCCCAACCCCTCGCGTCTGAGAACGCCAATCTTTACTAGGCGCATTAGGGTTTGTTTTGCGGTCGGTCGCGGTAAGTGTAGCTTCTCACATATATCGCTTACCGAGAGTTGCTCCGCACTCTCAAACTGCGACAGGACTCCTTTTTGGTTTAAAGAGAGTAATGAATTATCCATTAACACATCTAATTATATACATTCATATACGAATATATCCGATTATTCCAAGTTTGTCAATAGGTTGAGGAAGGAAAACTCTAAACCAAAAACTGCGAGCCATGACCCATCAATAGCAGGTTAGCGGGCGGTTTTTCTCCTTACCCCCGTGGGTAGTGTGCGGGGTAGGGAGTGTGAGGGTGTAGGGACCGCCTCGCATCTAGGCCCCCACCTTCACAAAAAAGCCGCGACGTAGTCGCTCGAAAGTATATGAACTCTAAAATGTGATCTTGGCGTCAGCTACTTCTTGAGTTAGAATAACTCTAATGTCACACATCGAACAAACCCTGTTTATCATCAAACCGGACGGCGTTGAACGTGGTGTTATTGGAAAAATCATCACGCAACTAGAAGAGCGTGGACTTAAGATAGTGGGACTGAAAATGACTACTGCCGACAAACAACTTGCCGAAAACCATTACAACGGCTTGGGTGAGAGGCTAAACAAGCGAGGCTTAGAAGGCGATAAGATTCAATCCCAAATGATCGACTTTCTCCTATCTGGGCCCGTAGTAGCTATGGTAATAGAAGGTGTTAAGGCGGTTGAGTACGTTAAACGTCTTGCCGGCGCAACTTATCCCAACGAATCTGACTTCGGTACAATTCGTGGCATGTTCGCCCACGTTACTCGCTTGCACGCGAATGAGTCAGATCGAGCAGTCCGCAATCTAGTACATGCCTCTGATCCTGACGAGCATCCTGAACGAGAGATCGCCCTCTGGTTTACTCCTGAAGAACTGGTTGACTATCAGACAGTCCATCAGTCTAACACCTGGTAGCTGATGTCTGGTGCTTACTGGCTTGGCGCCGTAATCGCCTTAATACTCTCGGTAATTATCAACGGCTCTTTGATTAAGCTTTGTCATCAAAAAAATTGGTTTGTACCAGCAATTAGACCACGAGACGAGCATTCTAAACCGACGCCTAGAGTAGGCGGTGTCGGTATTGTGATATCGTTTTTAGTTACGGTGGTTTTATTTCTGATTTTCTCAAGAGAAAGTCTCAGTTTTAGTAACGAAACTATCTTTGGAGTTGACCGTAACTTGGTCGGTTTTCTGATAGCGATTATTTGGCTTGGTGCCATCAACGTTATCGACGACTACAGAGGACTCCCTTGGCAAACAAAGTTGTTAAGCCAGGTTATTGCGGCAGTAATAATTACTGGTTTCGGTATTTTAATTCCTACCCTTTCAAATCCCTTTGGTCAGCAAATTATTATCGGAAGCTACTCGTCATTGCTGGTTATTATCTGGCTTGTTGTTATCAGCAACGTTATCAACTGGCTAGATAGTATCGACGGTGTGGCGGGAGGAGTTAGCGCTATAACCTTAATTATTTTATTTCTCTTGTCGGTAAACGTTACGGTTAACCAACCCTCAAACGCAATGCTTGCCATCATTGGCTTTGGTGCGACGATTGGATTTCTATTTTATAATTTAAGAGGAAAAGTGTTTTTGGGCGACACCGGTTCAATGTTTCTCGGTTTCCTGATTGGTGTACTGGCAATCATCTCTGGTGGAAAGGTAGCGACTGTTTTCCTGGTTCTAGCAATACCGTTTCTCGATGCTTTAGTAGTATTCATCAGTAGGATTATTCATCACCAGTCACCGTTTCTTGCCGACCGACGTCATCTGACTCATCGCTTACTCGACCGTGGTTATAGCAAGAGAACGATACTTTTAATGTTTTATGCAATTAGCCTTGCATTTGGACTGGTTGCTCTTAATACCCAAACAACAGGTAAATTTTGGGCCGTTTTAGCGACGATGGTGGTAATGGCCCTGTTTATCTTGCCTCAATCCCGTAAAAGGCCGAACATATAATCATGAAGGTTAATACCGAAGCTTATTCTTTCCGGGGTCAGCGATCTGATGAGACTGTAGCGTTAGTAACAAAGCAACATATATGGCTATTAATGCCAATCTTACTAGTTTGGTTAATAATCATTGTTGTAGTTGGAGTGGCTCTACTAGGCTTTGGTGCGTCTAAAGTAACATCGATTGTCATTATATCGACCATAATTATTGGTGCCATATATAGTTTTTACTTTTGGTTTATGTGGAACGGCTGTGACTACATAGTTACCAACCAAAGAGTTATTAAAATTGATCAAGTTAGCTTGTTTGGGAGAGTGATCTCAGAGGCAGAGATTCACCGGATACAAGAAATCTCGACGGAAATCAAAGGACCGGTTCGGACAATGCTTAACTTTGGCACCGTCGTGATCAAGACGGCTTCTGACGACTCAAAAATAGATCTCGAAGATGTTACCAACCCCTACGATGTCCAGCAAGCCATCGTCCAAATCCAGAAGCAGGCACTCTCGCCCGAACGAGCCCCGAGACAAGTCTAGCTGAACGAGAGAAATGCCCCGGAATGGTTACCGGGGCCTGTGGCGGAGTGAACGGTAGGATGGGTTACTACACGCTACGACAGTCGACCGAAGCACTGTATGTGGAGTTTAACCTCCTCTCAAAACACATAATGTTCTGGAAGGAGATGGCCTGGAATGGATACCAGGCCCTGGGGTAGACACATCCAGACAACAGTGAACCGTAGTCAACTGTACGCTGGTTCTCGGCGCTGCTTTTTTGGAGATCACTCTCCCCGAAACTCTCAAGTATGAGTGCTTTGGGGAAGGTGGGACGGAATGATTACCGTCCCCTGTGGTCAAGCCAAGTCCACAAAGCTACACGCTAGGATAGTAGACCCAGCTAGTGAAAACTCTGATAGTTTAGAGGTTTTTACCTCCTCTCAAATCACTGTAAACTATGATCTGGGAGGAAGTGGGACGGAATGGTTACCGTCCCCTGTGCGATTGGGTTGAGGAGTAATGTGATGACTGCCTGGCCTTACTATACTAATGGACAATGAAGGATCTCACCTTCCCGAAGATTTCGTATTAGAAAGCTTGGGGGAGGTGGCCAGGAATGTCACAACGTACGTTGTTCGCTTCTAAACGAACTTCGTTTCGCAGTGGTTACCTGGCCCGATAGTGGTCTGAAGGTTACCGCGCTATACAAAAGTGAGCGCTAGCGCACTCTGTGCGGAGTTACCTCCCCGAAGTATTCACTTATTAAATATTTTGGGGAGGTGGCCTGGAATGGGTACCAGGCCCGATGGTACGCGACGGTGGGACATACTGTACGAGACGATTGTATAGTGTCGTTCGTGTAGGATTCGCGTCGCGAGGGATTACCTCCTCTCAAACAAAAAACGTTTTGTCTGGAAGGAAGTGGGGTGGAATGGTTACCACCCCCTGCGGGTATGCTAGCTGCACAACGGACTGGTTTGCTCAGCCGATGGCTGGAGGATTCTCTCCCCAAAGTCCTCAATACTTTGAGCGCTCTGGGGAAAGTGGGACGGAATGGTTACCGTCCCGTGTAGTCAAGTAAGGGTCGCCACACTAGGCAATAGTGCAGTCGACCGCACAAAAAGCTAGCTAGTCAGCAATCCGAGCGTTTCGTCAATCATGTCGTCCATCGATTTGTTACCGACAAACGACGGCTTCAGCCATTCCGGCAAGCTACCACGAAGGAAGCTACGGAACTGTTGCGAGATGAAGAAGCAGACGCCAAGGTCGTCGATGGTCCGGATGTTCCGACCGCGAACTTGGAGGGCTGTTATCATCACCCGATACTGCCAGAGCTGCCAGCAGTGACTACCGCTGAAGCGCTTCTGCTCGAATTGGGTCATCGGATCATCCGGTCGGGGATACCCGGGCCGAACGAAAAAGATAACCGGACAGGTGTTGCGGGGTAAGTCGAGACCTTCGCCGAATTGCTGGGCAGTCCCGATCAAGACCTCGCCTTCGCCAGAGCGAAACACCGAAGCGATTTCGCGCGCCGACATTTCGTCGCTGTAAGTCAAGGCGTAGAGACCGTTTTGGACGGCATCGCGCATATAGGCTTCTCGCTCGTCATTGGAAACGGTGACGATCAGACTGCGGTGACCGGCATCCCGGAATTGCACCGCCGCATCAATCACCATCCTTCTGGCCTTTTTGGGGTCGTCACGCCTCGCCTTTCGTTGGGAAAGATTCGGCGTGTCCTTCGGCAGGAAGACACGGGTTTTAGTCGCATCAAAGCTCGAAGGAAATGAGGTGAACGGCATTCGCAAACCAGTTTCATGCCCGAAGATGTTGACGTTACCGATCGTGGCTGACATCGCGGTCACCTTGGCGTTGTCGCCGAGGGCTCGCTTAATCAACGGTACGACAAAGTAGGCCTTAATCGTCAGGTAGTACTGGGTCTTGTGCCGCTTGTCCTGCATCTCCGGGTCGGTCTTCTTGTAGTAGAAGGCGACGACATAGTTGAGCGGGTGGCGGACACCATCCTGCTTTTCTTCCGGCAGCGAATACTTGAGTGAACTAACGAACGCCGGGATGTTCCGAATCAGGTTCTCAAGAGTTTTGATCTCCGTCCGATCCTTTGTTTCGTCGAGTTCACCGCTTGATATCGCTTGTCGGACGGCTGTCTCAACTCGACTGCGCTGAAACGAATTCAGCAGGTCGAGCAGTTTGACGATGTCGTTGAGCTCGAGCAGGTTGTAGGTTTTGGCTCGTTTGGAACGAGCCATCCGCATGAAGAGCAGTCGAAAGCGCCGAACGATATAAGCCTGTTGGCGATCGAACTTCATCAGCGCCTCTTCGGCTCGCTTGAGGTGATAATCCGTGAGTGTGAACTCGTAGATTCCTCGAGCGATCTTGGCCAGGTTATGGCATTCGTCAAAGACGACGCTGATACCCTCGCTCTCTTCGTCTTCGCCTTCTTCGGGCTGGCGAACAAAGAGTCGGTTGGTGAGGAAAAACGCTGTCGTGCAGACAGTGATTTTGCCCCGGTCGCGCCCGACCTCGGCTTCATACTTCGCCTGGTAGTACGGACAGGGCGTGGAGCCCAATTCATCCGTTTCGCCAGTTTGCACGTTGACCCGATGAGGGCATTTCAGCATATAGCAGGGCGATTCCTGGGCGTTGATTTTCTCGCCCCGATCTTCGTAGTAGAGACACGGGTATTCGCTCCTTCCAAAAGCGATCGCCGTTTGGTTGGGGAACATCTGGCCGAGCTGGTCGACCTGGGCTTTAGTCGGTGTAACCAACCAGGGTGCCCGGCCACTAGCGGCGTCGTTCAGAAGTAGCGCGACCGCAATGAGGGACTTGCCTTCACCGGTCGGGATTTCGAAGATATTGCCTGTCGGTGAGTCGATAGCCAAAGCCAGCGCCTCATTCTGGACGGGTCGGAACTGCTTGTAGGGAGTTCCTTTCAGCACTTTCAGCATTAGTTTCATGCGTTGCTCCTTTTGGAATGTGAAGATTCTTTGGTTTTTTAAGCCAGAGGAATTTTACCTTTTCCCAAGGAGAAAGTCAAGCGGTTT
>JANLIQ010000055.1 GCA_024654065.1 Candidatus Berkelbacteria bacterium
TATCAGTAGCCAAGCAATATCAAGAAGAAACAGACTTTCATTTAAAAAAACCACGAGGTATCTAATGGGTAAAAGAGCAAGACTAAAAAAACAGGCGAAAATTGAAAGGATTCTCGAACAGAGACAACAGATCGAGCAACGAAAGGTTGTCGCTCGTTCACCGATGATCCAGTTTGCAAAACGCTTCTTCTTGGTACTAATTATCACCATTGCAATTCTCTATGTCGGACAGTCTATAAACCAGAAGATTGCCAAAGCCGAAAGTAGAATCGAGGCTACGAAGTAATGTCGTGGTGGAGTTGGCTCTTCGGTGGCGGTAAGAAGACTACACCTAGGATTGATTGGCTCGAAATCGAGTCTCGACAGAGGCAGATTGACGCTATTAGCGCACAGAACAGCCAGCTCGCTTTTAAACAAGCGATTATCGAGTCAGACAAATTGATCGATTCAATTATGAAGTCTCTAGTTACCGGTGCTACCTTTGCCGATCGGCTCAAGGCACTTCGCCCCAAATTTCCCCACGGTGCCTACGACCAGCTCTGGAAGGCTCACATCAAACGAAATGAGCTAGTTCACGATAACGGTAGCTTTGTCGCTGACTGGGAGCTATCTACCTATATGCGAACATACAGAGAAGTAGTGTCAGTCTTAAGGGGGATTAGCTTACAATGACTTACCAGTTGACGGTTGGGCTAGAAGTCCACGTTGAACTAAAAACCAAAACAAAAATGTTTTGTGGTTGTGCCAACGATCCCTTTAACTCAAAACCCAACATTAACGTTTGTCCGGTATGTTACGGATTACCTGGAGCCTTACCGCTACTCAATAAAGAAGCGGTGCGTTTAACCTTTGAGCTTGGACAAGCCCTAAAAGGAACTATCGCCGAGACCACTTTTTGGGCTCGTAAAAATTACTTTTATCCTGACCTACCAAAGGGTTACCAGATCTCTCAATCCACTTCGCCCTTAGTTGAACAGGCCAGGATTGAAATCGATGGCGTCTGTCACCAGATTCAACGAATTCATCTGGAAGAAGACGCCGGTAAGTCGGTTCATCCTAACGGTTTGTCTGGATCACTAGTTAATTACAATCGAGCCGGGGTGCCACTCATGGAGATGGTCACCGAACCAGATTTCCACTCTGCCGAGGACGCTAAGCGTTTCTGTCAAGAAATCCAGCGAATAGTCCGTGCCCTTGGAATATCCGATGCAGATATGGAAAAAGGCCAGATGCGCTGTGAGGCCAATATTTCAGTATCGGTAACAGAAAAACTTGGCGAAAAAGTGGAGGTTAAAAATATTAATTCCTTCCGAGCCGTTGAGAAAGCAATTGCTTACGAGTACGAGCGACAAACGGAGTTGTTAGACAAGGGTGAATCTGTTATACACGAGACTCGTACCTGGGACAGTATTGCTAGCAAAACAGTATCTATGCGCTCTAAAGAGACCAGCGCCGACTACCGTTACTTTCCTGAGCCAGATTTACCGATCGTTGAGATAGAAGTTGGAGCGGTAAAAAGTGCGCAGCTGCCGGAAGATCGACGTCGAGCACTGGAGGCGATTGGTACGCCGGCGACAATCGCTCAATCTTTGGTAGATAAACAGCTTGACAGTAGAGTATTGGTAATCAACAACCGAGAACCCGAGGCGGCGAAAGAAGCGGCTCATCTAATGTTGGAGTCAACGGCCTTCGCTAGTTTGGATCTGGAAGATCAGATCAAGCTCTTAAGCGCCAAGAAGTCGAGTGGTTGGACAAAAGACACCCTCGCTGGTGCGATGAAGGAGATTAGTAACGGCAAGACAGCAGAAGAGGTAATCGCTACCTATTCCGAGAAGTTCGTGCTAGAGCCAATTATTGTTGAAGTGATAACTGCCAACCAGGCAGCTGTTAATGACTATACATCAGGAAAGGAAAACGCTCTCCACTTCTTAGTGGGCCAGGTGATGGCCAAAACCAAGGGTAAGGCCAACATCAACGAAGTTCGAACCGAGCTACAAGAATACTTCAAGAAATCTTAAACATGGTTGTGGTACGCTATAACTATGTCAGTCACATCTTTTTCAGATCGGATTTTTGAGCTGATAGCCAAATCCTGGGACCGATTGCCCCAGCTATTGCTAACCCTGATCGTCGGCTTTATCTTAATAAAATTAATTAAAGCTTTTTTGCATAGTCTAGTTGGTTACTCTAAAGCCAACACCGCCCTAAAAGGGATTCTGCTTTCGGTTCTAGATGTTGCCTTATGGATTTTTCTTATCGCTGCACTGATGGCACAGGTTGGCTTAACCCAGATATCACTAGCCCTATCTGGTACGGTTGCAATTTCTGCCCTTGCTCTCTCTGCTGGTTCGACGGCTTTTGTCCAGGACCTGGTGGCCGGTATCTTTCTGGCCCAAGACCCAGATTTTAATCCCGGAGACCGGATAAAAGTTGACGAAGTCGAAGGTGTTGTGGAACGAATGGATGCTCGTAAGATCCGTCTTCGTGACGATAAGGGAGTCCTTCATATTTTTCCAAATTCGCATTTCGACCGATCGGCTTGGATGGTGTTAAAAAAACGCTAGAATGTATTTAGGAGGGCAAATGGTTACACAAGACTGGATTAACTGGCTTTCGATCATAGTATTACTTGGCTTCTTAGTGGCCTTGGTTTATTTTATCGTTGTGCTCCATCGAGCCAACAAAGTAGTAAGTCGTTTAGACAACTTAACAGGTACGTTTGGAGGATTTGTGAAAGAAATTGTGCCTGCTATAGTTAATATGGGTACTGTCGTAACTGCCGTGCAGTCTATTTTGCGGACCTTGGTAGAAACAAAAGACGAAAAAAAGAAAAAGAATTAGGAGGTAATCTTCAAGATGGATTTAAACTCGACCCAACGAATTAAGCCGTGGAAAACATTAGGTAAAGACAAAGCAAAATTGTGGAAGTTTGTGGTTGGTGTTCTTTTGGTAATCGTAGTGGCATTTATGGGCTCACTCTGGACCCTATATATGCTCTCTGGAACGGCCGGAGGAGCAAAGTTGCGTGACAAATTAGGTATTAATAGCGTTAACGGTATTAATATTCAGTCTACGCGAACCGATAAGATTATCGTTGAAGAGTCTTCGGCGATTATTGACGCCTCAAAGAAGGTTGGTCAGGCAGTAGTCAGTATCACCAGTACGAGTAACGCTACCCGTAATGTTTTTGGTTTTGGTCAGATCAAAGCTCCTCAGACCAGCGGCACTGGATTTATCATCACTTCTGATGGGCTGATTGCTACCAACAAGCATGTTATTTCTTCAGGCGATACCTTCACCGTCACAACTGCCGAAGGTAAAACCTTCGATGGTAAGTTAGTAGCAAAAGACCCGACTAACGACTTAGCTCTACTTAAGATCGAAGCGCGTGGCTTACCGGTAGTGGAGATAGGGGACTCCGACAAGGTTGAAGTAGGCCAGTGGGTGATTGCTATCGGTAACGCCTTAGGCGAACTACAAAACACTGTTACCGTTGGTGTGATCTCGGCTAAAGAGCGGGTTGCTCAGCCTTCAGACGGCGCAGGTAATGTTGAAAATCTAGCTGGGTTATTCCAAACAGACACCGCTATTAACCCAGGCAACTCTGGTGGACCGCTCCTAACACTCGCTGGGCAAGTGATTGGCATTAACACTGCCGTTGCCGGTAACGCCCAGAATATTGGTTTTGCTATTCCTATAATGGATCTTAAAAAGGATCTGGAATCTTACAATAAAAACGGCAAAATTATTCAGCCGTATATCGGTGTTGGTCATCAACCTATTACGAAGGTAATTGCTAAAAACTATTCGTTGCCCGTTGAAGAGGGAGCGTGGTTAGTAACTGGTGATGGAACATCAGCTATTGCTGCTAACTCACCAGCCTCCACGGCTGGGTTGAAGGACAATGACATCATAACCAAGATAAATAGCGACAAAGTTACTGAGATAACTCCGTTAGCTAGATTGGTACGTAAATACAGTCCCGGAGACACGGTGACCCTAACAGTCCTTCGAGATAAAACCGAGATTACAGTTAAACTGACTCTTGGTTCGCTCGGACAATAGCAAAACAAAAGCGATCTCGTCCGGTTAAATCTTTTTCAACAAAACACTGGTGGTTTGGTAGGGCTTTCTGAAGGAGCTTCAAAACTCTCGGGCCGTGGGTATCGTCAATCTCTAGGGCGACGACACCTGGTTGGTTGATATGGGTTCCTACTTCCTCACAGAACACTCTTATCAGTTTCAGCCCATCACGACCGGATACTATTGCATCCTTAGGTTCAAAACCCCAAACCTGGTTTTCTAGAAACCTCCATCGAGCGGCTGGAACATAAGGTAGATTGGCAATTATTAGGTCGAACCTGCCCTCTATTGGCTCGAACAGATTACCGGCATGAAAGGTTACGTTAGCTTGATTGCCCTTGGCGTTTGCTCTTGCTGTTTCAAGTGCTCTTACTGAAATATCTGTGGCCTCGACAACGGAGTTGGGTAACAACTTTTTTAGTGTGATCGCTATTACGCCCGAACCCGTACCGATATCTAGAATTCGTGGATGATCCGAAAGATATTTTTTTGTTAGTTCTAGCGTTCTCTCCACTAACTGCTCAGTTTCGGGGCGGGGGATTAACGTTGAAGTGTTAACCTCAAAATCGAAACCATAAAAATTACTCGTACCTTCTTGGTACGCGCGCGGCATAGTCATCGGTAGATTACGAGTCTGCAAGGGCGATATTTGCTTCTTGGAGCGATTCAACCACTGGTTCAATTGCACCATCCATAATCTGGTCAATGTTATGCCAAGACTTATTTATTCGATGATCGGTCACTCTACTTTGAGGAAAGTTATAGGTCCGGATCTTGTCGCCTCGATCACCAGACTTGATCATAGCTCGACGGGTATCACCCATAGATTGCTCCTGCTGGGCGCGCGCTGCTTCCCATAACTTGCTGCGCAAAACAGCCATAGCCTTCTCTTTGTTTTTTAGCTGGCTTCTCTCGTCCTGACAGGCGATGACTATCCCAGTTGGGATATGGGTAATTCGAACGGCTGAATCTGTTGTGTTGACCGACTGTCCACCCGCGCCACTTGAGTGATAGACATCGATTCGCAAGTCTTGGGGGTTAATATGGACATCAACATCTTGGGCTTCTGGCATCACAACAACGGAGGCGGCGGAGGTGTGGATCCGACCAGACTTCTCGGTCTTAGGAACGCGCTGGACTCGGTGAACCCCACCCTCAAAACGTAATGCGGCGTACGCTTGAGGTGATTTAACAAGCATCGTTGCTGACTTAACTCCGCCTAGTTCGCTACTACTTCTATCTACTAATTCTACTTTCCAACCCTGCCGTTCGCTGTATCGCTGGTACATTCGCAGCAGCTCACCAGCAAAGAGCTCGGCTTCATCCCCACCCGAACCTGAGCGAAGTTCAATTACGGCGTTACGTTGGTTTTCGGGACTCGTTAAATCCACCTGCCGACGCAATCTTAATATTTCCTCGCGAGCGAGGTCTTTTATCTCCTTGTCTTCGGTCTGCTCGTAGAGCGTTTCTGTTTCTTTAAGCTGACGTAAGATTTCTTTGTCCATATTTACTCAAGAGAAGTTTAACAGAAAGAGGCTTCCTAATCTAACTTTAGATGCTTGAAGGGATATTCCAGGTTTGGTACAATAATCAAAGTCAATCATGAGAAAAGTTATTCATCCCGAATATTTTGCCAGTGCCAAAGTCACGTGTTCTTGTGGCAACACCTTCACGCTCGGTGCAACTGTACCAGAAATGCGTGTTGAAATCTGTTCCAACTGCCACCCTTTATACACCGGTAAAATGAAACTAGTAGATACTGCTGGTCGCGTTGATCGCTTTAAGAGCCGACTGGAAAAATCTGCTGCTTCGAAGGGTAAAAAATAATTATGGCTTTACCAACCCTCATTGAATTAGCAGACTCGGGAGCTCATTACGGACACCACCCTTCTTTTGTTTTTCCCAAAGCAAAGCGTTTTGTATACGGAGTCCGTCAAAATGTTGCTTTAATAGATTTGGGAAAGACATTAGAGCTTTTAACAGAAGCACAAAAGGTTATTGCCGCTAATCGCTCTGAGGGTAAAACCGTTTTGTTTGTCGGTACTCGACGTGGGGTTAAGGAAATTGTTAAAAGAGTTGCGGAAACAGTTGGCGAACCTTATGTAACCGAGCGATGGTTGGGCGGATTTTTGACTAATTTTGAAAGTATTCACGAGAATATTAAGAAAATGAACGAGTTAGATGAGTACTTGGCTGGTGATCAGTCGAAGAGTCTATCTAAAATAGAAAGACTCCGCGCTACCAATAAACTAGCACGTTACCATCGTTTCTTAGCCGGAGTTACTAAGCTTAACGCTAAACCTTCTTTAATGGTGATGGCTAGCGCTAGCGAGGATAAGATCGCCCTTCTAGAGGCTAATATGCAGGGTATTCCGGTCATCGCTATCTGCGATACTGATACTAATCCAGACAAGATCACCTACCCGATTCCTGCTAATGACGATGCCGCTAAAGCAGTTGAACTTATTTTACAGGCATTGGTTTCCTCACCCGCTAAAGAAAAGAGAGTAGCGACACCCGTGTCGGAAAGCGTAGGGGAAGAGCCTAAAAAAGAAGCAAAACCTAAGAGCAAAAAGGTAGAAAAGAAAGTTGCTAAAGTCGCAGTAAAAAAGATAACAAAAAAGAAAAAATAAAATGGCAAACGTTGAATTAATAAAAAAACTTCGGTCTCAAACAGGTTTGGGTATGCATGACATCAAAAAAGCCCTTGACGAAGCAAATGATAACGAAGTCAACGCCATAGCATTGTTGAAGGAGTGGGGGCTATCAACTGTCGCCAAAAAAGCCGATCGAGCGACTTCTCAAGGACTAGTCGAGTCGTATGTTCATGGCGGTCGTCTTGGCGCGTTGGTTGAAGTCAACTGCGAAACTGATTTTGTTGCTCGTAATGATGAATTTAAGACTTTTGTTAAAGACATCGCCATGCAAGTTGCTTCGATGAATCCAGAGAATATTGATGAACTACTCAAACAGGACTACTTCCGTGACCCGTCACAAACAATTCAGGATTTACTCAACGAAACCATCACCAAGATCGGTGAAAACATCAAAATCTCCAGGATCTCTCGCTTTGAACTCGGTAATTAGGGATAGTTTGGATTAGCGCTTAGTTTTGAGCTGGGCGATCTCTTTGTCGTGCTGATTAACCCGTTCGTCAAGGGTATCAATTCTGTAGGTGGCAACCAGGCGCTCCTGATCCATCCTGTCGGACGCTATTACGAGTTTATCGAGCGCTTCCATGACAGCAAGACGGAAGTTTTGAAGGTCGTCTTTCAACTCAGTCTTAACATCTGATAACTCAGTCTTGATATCCGACAACTGCCGATCGTGTCGGAGAAGTTTTTCGTAAATTCTGTCTTTTGGCATAGTGATATTACTATGATTTTTTAGCTGTCATCCGTCAAGAACATATCTTTGTTCTTAACTGACCATATCTCCGGTACGCTCGACCCTGTTTGTGGTATCATTTGGCTATGTTAAAAAGCGATATTCAAGCAATCCGCTCGACTGTTTCATCTAGGCCGGTTCGTTATGCGGCCGTTTTTGGGTCGAGAGCTCGAGGTGACAACACTGCCGACAGCGACTTCGACCTCTTGATTGATTATCTACCAGGGTACAAATACTCCTTACTCGACATAGCCGATCTTAAACTAACTCTTGAAGAAAAACTTGGCCGGAGTGTGGATGTTGTCACACTGCCCGCGGCTCGCAAAAAATTACTACCATTAATTATTAACGATCTAGAAGTTATAAAGGAATTAGACTAGGTATGTCGATTTCTATCGTCAAACAAGAAATGGAGAAAGTTTTGCAATTGCTCGAAGGCGATCTGCGGACATTGCGCCCTGGGCGAGCCAGCGGTGAGCTAGTTGGAACGCTGCCAGTGGAATGTTACGGCAGTTCGATGCCGTTGAATCAGGTCGCGTCGATATCGGCCAACGAACAGGGGCAAATAATAATTGCACCGTTCGACAAAGGTGTTATAGCGGCCATTGACACCGCTATTCGTCAGAGCCAGCTCGGGTTTTCGGTCGTCAACGAAGGGGCCCAACTGCGCTTGAGCGTCCCGCCGTTATCCCAGGAAAGACGAGTGGAAATGGTTAAGTTAGTTGGTCAAAAAGGCGAGGCGGCCAGAATTCAATTACGACAATTACGGGGTGATGCCCACCAAAAAGCAACCAAGGAAAAATCTGCCGGTTCAATGCGTGAAGACGAACTAAATCGCTTTACCAAAGAGATTGATGAAGCAATTGCTGGGTTCAATACAAAAGTTAAAGAATTAGTTGAGCGAAAAGAAAAAGAACTAATGACAGTTTAATGCTTGTTACCTTTTTAGTGTTCCTTGTTGTTCTGGGAGTAATGGTTTTCGTTCATGAACTTGGGCATTTTTTAGTAGCCAAAAAGAGTGGAGTTAAAGTTGAAGAATTTGCCTTTGGCTTTCGACCAAGACTTTGGAGTAAAAAGATTGGTGAAACAACTTATGCGATAAATCTCATTCCACTAGGAGGTTACGTTAAAATGTTTGGTGAATCTGATGGTAAAACTGGGCCCAGGTCTTTTAAGTCCAAATCGCCCTCTTCTAAAGTCGCCATCCTTGTAGCAGGAGCAACAATGAACCTTCTTATGGCTTGGGTAATTTTTACGATTTTGTTTATTACAGGGTTTCAACCATTTGCTCCTAATGCAGCGAGAAACCCATTTCTTTCCGAAAAACCTTCGACAGTTATCGCTAAGATTGTCCACGGTAGTCCAGCCGAGCTAAGTGGTTTTTGGCTTGACGATCAGCTGTTAGCGGTAAACGGTCAAAACCTGGAAGATGGAACAGGATTTGTTGAAAAAATCCGTGCCCTTAATGGCCAACCTGCTACTGTAACAGTTAAACGTGGAGATCTAACTCTTGATCTAACTGTTACTCCTAGGATTAATCCTCCGTCTGGTCAGGGAGCAATCGGAGTTGCCGTTGGTCAAACGGGACAAGTTAGATCTCTTTGGTATAAGGCACCCATTGCTGCTCTTTATGAAACCGGTCGAGTTATCGGAATCTCGGCAGTTGGATTTGTGGATTTTGTAAAGAATTTTGTTATTAAACAAGAAGTATCCGAAGATGTAACCGGCATTGTCGGTGTTGGGGCACTAACAGGTGTGGCTAGACGAATGGGATTTGAATACTTAGCTCAGTTAGTAGCTTTAATATCAATTGGACTTGGTGTAGTTAACTTAATGCCAATTTTACCGCTTGATGGCGGGCATATAGCGGTTTTGGCCTATGAAAAAGTTACACGTCGATCGTTAACCGAACGACAGTTTTCAATATTTGCTACCGCTGGATTAGCTTTTATCTTACTGATGTTTCTGGTGGTAACGTTAAAGGATTTTGTCCGTTTTGATGTAATTGGTAGACTTTTCTCATGAGACTAAGTCTGTTCTATACCAAAACCCGTCGCTCGATGGCATCTCAGGATTCTATTAACGCTTATTTATTAGAGAAAGCTGGCTTTATCAGCCAAGTTGCCGCCGGAGTTTACGCCTACTTGCCAATGGCAACTCGCTCCATGCAAAAAATCGAACAGATAATTCGAGAAGAAATGAATAATATCGGTGGGTCGGAAGTTATTTTTTCCGCTCTTCAACCAAAATCCACTTGGGAAAAATCTGGACGATGGGAAGATAAGAATTTCCGACAAATTGTCTATATGGATCCAGAAGCGGATATGACATTCGGTGCTACACACGAGGAGCCGATGACAATCGTTGTTAAGCAGGGAGTGCAGTCATACCGAGATTTACCGGTGATCCTCTATCAATTTCAAACAAAGTTTCGTAAAGAGCTTCGGGCTAAATCTGGTCTCCTACGAGGTCGTGAATTTCGAATGAAGGATCTGTATAGTTTCCATCCTGACGAGAAAGCTCACCATGAGTTTTACGAAGAAGCAGCAAATGCATACCTTAAAGCTTTCAAACGTTTAGGGCTTGACGCCTATCGTGTAAAGGCAAGTGGGGGAATCTTCGGAGCGGAACTTTCGGATGAATTCCAAGTCTTGTGTCAGACTGGTGAAGATGAAGTATTGATTGACCACAAAACCAAAACAGGTTTTAACAAAGAAGTTGAAGATCAACTTAAGGCAATAGAAATAAAGAAGCTAGAGAGAGTAAAGACTATCGAAGTAGGGAACATTTTTCATCTCGGAACTAAATATACTGATGCGTTTGACCTAAAATACCTAGATGCTTCGGGAATTCGCCAATCTGTTTGGATGGGTTCGTATGGTATTGGGATAAGTCGTTTATTAGGAACCCTGGCGGAATTGAATAACGATGAGCATGGTTTGAAATTGCCTCGTCAGATTGCGCCTTTTGAAGTGGTTGTAATCGATCTTACGGACTCCAAGACAGGAACTAAAATTCACGATCAATTAGAAAAAACTGGCAGAGAAGTACTTCTAGATGATCGAGACGAAATGGCAGGTACTAAGCTAGTTGATGCCGATCTTATTGGCTACCCAATTCGTTTGGTTTATAGCTCTAAAACCGCTCAAGAAGGCAAGGTTGAGATCAAGGAACGGAATAGTGGTAAGGTAACTTTGGTTGATCTCGAAGATGTCGTTAAACACGTCGAACAACTTCTCTCTTGACACGACCACTAACCTGTTGTTACTCTGTAAAGAGATAAGTGCCCAAACAGGGCGGCAGATTTTTCTGCTTTAAGAATAAGGAGGTTCATATGAATCCAGATGAAACACCTGCAGTAGATACGGAAGCAACCCCAGTAGTAGAGGGTGCCGAGACCCCAGAAGTCAAAGAAGGTGAAGACGACGAAACTGCTGAAAAGCCAGTTGCCGAAGAAGGCGAAGCGCCTGAAGTACCTGCATTGTAGAATTTACTTCTAAAACAAATTTGCCCCAATTGGAAACGAATGGGGCTTTTTTGTTTGACTAAAACCATCTAATCTGAAGATATGCTTAGCAAACTTATCGTCGGTAACTGGAAGATGTATCCGACTCTATCAGACTCGTTAGTTCTAGCTTCTACCTTCAAAAGGTCACTTGAGGATATCCAGGGTGTTGAGGTAGTGTTAGCGCCGCCTACACCTTGGCTAGTACCGATTGCCGAATCCTGGAGACATAAACCACAGCACCTTTTCTTGGCTGCTCAAAATATTTGGCCAAACGATCAAGGTGCTTACACTGGTGAGGTTTCGGCATATTTACTTCGAAACATTATCCAGTACGCCATTATTGGACATTCTGAACGGCGGTCGTATGCCTCTGAAGATAACGACTTAGTTCACCAAAAAGTTCAAGCCTGTTTGCAGTGGGGAATCAAACCAATTTTATGTGTTGGTGAGAGCAAAAAAATGGTTGATTCTCATGGTAATTTCGATAACTACCAACTTGGAAAAGTGACTGAGCAGCTTCTGGAGGGGATTGCCGCCGCCAAACAAGACAATTTTGCAAAAGTAACAGTTGCCTATGAGCCTATTTGGGCAATTGGCACTGGT
>JANLIQ010000065.1 GCA_024654065.1 Candidatus Berkelbacteria bacterium
TACTCGTCACCCGATATATGCCTAAATTTCTAAACAGTTGGAATGGGGAAGCGGACGATGAAGGCGTTGATCGTTTCTTTTGAGACCGACTTATTATCCAAGATGTCAGCAATGTAGGTTGCGAGCCCAACGCAATCCTTATCTTTTATCCCCCGGGTGGTAATGGCTGGTGTGCCCATACGGATGCCCGATGGCTTGAACGGTCCGGCCGGATCGTAGGGGATGGAATTTTTATTGGCAACAATCCCATAGCTCTCTAATTTTTCCTGAGCCTCCGTGCCGGTAATATGTTTATTGCGTAAATCTATCAGCCACAAATGGTTATCGGTGCCGTCGGTGACAATATTAAAGCCGCGCTCTTTCAGCACTCCGACCATCACTTGGGCATTCTTAATTATTTGTTGGCAGTAACTTTTGTAGCCGGGTTCATTGGCCTCGAAGAGTGCTTGGGTAATTGCACTAATGGTGTGCATATGGGGCCCACCCTGCATACCTGGAAAGATCACTTTATTTATTTTAGTCGCAATCTCATCATCTTTTGTAAAAATCAGTGCTCCACGTGGCCCACGTAGCATTTTATGCGTTGTTGTAGTTACGACATCGGCAAAGCCGAAAGGTGTCGGATGTAATCCCGTTGCTACTAAGCCACTAATATGGGAAATATCGGCCAGTAAGTAAGACCCGACTTTTTTGGCTACTTTGCTAAAAGATTCGAAATCTACGGTACGAGCATAAGCGGTGATGCCAGCGATGATAACTTTTGGCTTGTGCTCCAGCGCCAATTTCTCTAGGTCGTCAAAATTAATCTTATTGGTTTCTGGATCGACATTATACTGAACGGAATTAAAGATTTTAGCCGTTAGCGAAACTTTGTGGCCATGGGTCAAGTGTCCGCCGGCACCTAAATTAAGTCCCATAATAGTGTCACCCGGTTCGATCATTCCTAGATAGGCGGCAAGATTGGCGGGGGAGCCGGAGTACGGCTGAACATTGACAAAGTAATCTGTTTTAAAAACAATCTTAGCTTGTGTCTGGCAGAGTAGCTCTAGTTCGTCACAAAATTCGGTACCGCCGTAATAACGCTTGCCAGGATAGCCTTCGGCGTATTTGTTGGTAAAACAACTGGCTTGAGCGGTTTGCACGGCGGGCGAAACATAATTCTCACTCGGAATTAAAGACAGCGTTGTTTGCTGGCGAGAAAACTCATTCTCAATAAGCGAGGCGACCTTAATGTTTAGCATTTTTAGCGAACGAAGAAGTACCAATATGCCCCGGCGATTAGAAAGATAGTCAGAGCCGTCCTCCAAAGCTTCTTTATAACCATTAGTCCTACTATTACTACAGCCACCCCAATTAGCCAATAATATCGTGGATCCATCATCACTAGACTAGCACAGAATGTTGGAAAAAATAGCCCAGTTGTGTTTAATACGTAAATGGGAGATTCCTACGAAATCGAAATTAAATCTTTGCTTGGTAGCAAGGTCGCGTCTGCTGAATTGCTAGAGAAAATGCACGATTCTGACCCGCAAACAAAGAAGCTTGGTGTCCAGAAGCAACTCAACCACTACTTTGAGGGCGGAGATTTAGACAAGCTCAATACAATTCTATCCCCGGTCTTACAAGGCGAAAGCGATCGCAAGAAACTCTCAACGTTAGCCAAAGAGGCTAAGAGTTTTTCCTTGCGGACGCGTCAGACCAACGACAAGTTGCTGCTAATTATGAAAATCTCGATTGACGATACCTCAAGCGACAACGGCACGGCACGGCTCGAGTTTGAAGCGCCAATTAACGGCGTCACTCTAGAAGAACTGGACAACTTGGTTCTAGAATCCGGCTTTATCTATCAGGCGAAATGGTCGCGTGATAAAACCGACTACGACTACAAAGATGCTAATGTCACAATCAGTTTCAGCCCGGGCTACGGCTATGTGGCGGAGTTTGAGAAGATTATCGACGATCCGAAGAATGCAACGGAGACCAAAGCGGAGTTACGAGAAATGATGAAGGAGCTAGGAGTCGAAGAGCTGTCGCAGGATCGCTTGGGCCGAATGTTTGATTACTACAACGCCAATTGGCGCGATTATTACGGCACTGACAAAGTCTTTGAAATATTGTAAGAAGAAGTTAGATGGCTAAACACTCCGAATACCAATACCTAGATCTTTTAAAAGAACTTCTTGCCAAAGGTGATCGTCAAGTCGACGCCGGTCATGGTAAAGCCACCTACAGTTTATTCGGCCGGCAGATAAGATTCGACCTTTCGGAAGGATTTCCACTACTTACAACGAAAAAGGTTTACTGGAACGGCGTTTTACAAGAACTGTATTGGTTTATGTCGGGAAAAAATAACATTAAATACCTTGTTGATCACAATGTTCACATCTGGGACGACTATCCATATAGAACCTACTTGGAGCTAGCTAAAAAAAATAAATGGCCGGCTTTGACCAAAGACGAGTTTATCGAAAAGATTAAAAACGATGAGAAGTTTGCCGATCAACACGGTATTCTGCGACATGTTTACGGCGAGATGTGGCGCCATTGGCCCGCAACTGACGGTCGGACAATTGATCAGCTTGCCTGGGCGGTGCAGGAACTAAAAACTGATCCGTCGTGTCACAACGCCATCGTCACCTCGTGGAACCCGCAGTTTTTGTACGATATGGCAAAGCCCGAAGAAGTGAACCACTTCCCGATTTGTCACAATATGTTCCAGTTCAATATCAAAGACGAGAAGCTATCGTTGCAGCTCTATCAACGAAGTGCCGATATATTCCTAGGTGTCCCATTCAACATTGCTTCATACGCCCTTCTTTGCGTAATTGTCGCACGGATTCTTGGTCGAGAACCGGGCGAATTCGTCCATACTTTTGGCGATGTTCATTACTACGAAGATCACGTTGACGCCATCAAAGAACAGCTAAAGCGCGAACCCAAACAGTTTCCCAGCGTGACAATCGACGAAAGTGTTAAGAGTTTAGATGATTTCAAGCCGGAACTTGTTACGCTCTCTGATTATGAGCCGCACGGCGCTATTAAAGCAGAGTTGACCGTTGCCGGTCTGCGCAATCTAGACAACAAGCCTACGGGTAAGATTAGTAAGAAGTAGCCCCTATTTTTTCTTATCTTTAGATTTCTGAAAATCTTTGTTGAGTTGAGAAGCCATAGGGCTAGACTGCCCAGCGTAAACATTGCCTTTATGTTTGTCGTAAGGTATCTCGGAGGGACTCGAGAGCTGTTCAAAAGTAAATGCGCAAATTCGCATTCCTGGATAAAGGGCAACCGGCATTACCCCTAAGTTACCTAGCTCCATAACAGGCTTACCATCCCAACCTGGGTCAAAAACCGAAGCAGTGCCGTGAACAATTACTCCGAGGCGGCCGAGCGAACTACGGCCTTCAATACGACCGATTAGATCATCAGAAATTTTAAGGTTTTCCATCGTCATCGCTAGGACTAAGTCACCTGGGTGGAGAATGAATGGATGGTCTTTCGTGATCACAACCTCTTCCATAATGTCGTCAATTGGAATCTTAGACTTAATATCTATGAAGGGATGGCGGGATCTGGTGAAGACCCGAAACTTATTGCCTAAACGTAAATCTATCGAACACGAACCAAGCTGCTCGGAATAGTTTGGCTTAGGATCGATTTTTATTCGACCCTCCTTAATTGCTTGTTTAATATCTCTGTCGGAAAGTATCATGACTTTTCACAACCTAACACGCTCGTAAGTTTGAAAGCAATAGTCGTATTTATTTCTGTCGTCTTTCGCGTGGCACTCCTCCTTCGCCATCTGCCAGGTGTGATCAAGGGTAGGGAAGAAGGTGTCGCCCTCGGTCTCAAGATCGATCAGGGTGCGTAATACTCGGTCGATTTGGTACTGGCCGTTCAGTGCTTCTTTGTAAACGCTGCCGCCACCAGCGATAAAAACTTCCTTGTCTTGATTGATGCCGTAATCGATAGCCGCTTGAAGCGATTGAAATGTAATAACGCCTTCGTCCGGAATACTAGCAGAAGACAGAACCAGATTGAGTCGATTCGGTAGTGGGCGATATTTAGCCGGAATTGATAGGTAAGTTGTCCGGCCCATTATTACGGCTTGACCAGTAGTTTTTTCGGCAAAGTATTTCATATCTGCCGGCAGAGTACCGCGCCAAGGGATATCACCCTTGTTACCAATAACATTATTCTTCGCTGTTGCGACGATCACGCTGACCATGTATTCAACCTAGCTACTTTTGGCAATTTGGGCAAAAGTGTGCCGAGCGACCATTAACTACAGCTCGTTCAATAGTTGTCTTGCATACTTTGCAAGGCTGGTCATTGCGGTGGTAGACGTTAGCGAAATGTAGATAATCTCCTTGACTGCCATCAAGCTGGCGATAGTCTTTGAGTGAAGTGCCACCATGTTTAATTGCTAGTTCCAAGACAGGTTTGATGTTGTCGAAGATCACTCGTAGTTCACTCTGGGAAAGCTCTCTTACTAATCGGGTAGGCAAGATCTTGGCTTTAAACAAAATCTCGTCGGAGTAGATATTGCCAATACCGGCAATTAAGCTCTGCTCCATCAGAACCGTTTTGACTTTGGTTTTGGCTTTGCGATTCATTGCTGTGACGAAATACTTGAAAGTAAACTCTGGCCAGTCGACTTCCGGACCGAGTTTAGCTACTTCGTCTTTGAGGCCATTTTCGTCTAAAATTTTGATCCAACCGAACTTACGCAGATCATTAAAATATAAATGTCCTTTATCTAATGTGAAAATTATGTGAGTGAATTCATGAGGAGGTTTTTTTAAATAAACACTATCTGGGTGCCCGCCACCAGCAATAAGCTTATGGTCTTCTGAGTCGTAGAGCATCTGCCCGGTCATCTTGAGATGAAACAGAAGGTATTTACCATTGGAGAGTTTCCAGATAAGCATTTTAGCCCTACGCTCAATCTCTTCGATTTTCGCGCCTAGTACGTCGTGTCGTTTACCACGAAACAATTTGTAATCACGTACTTCAATATCGTTAATTGTTTGACCGACTATCGCCTTGTTCAAACTTCTCTTTATCGTCTCGACTTCTGGTAGCTCAGGCATGAGGAGATTGTGGCAAAAACTTCGGTATTAATACAGTTATGTCTGATACCAGGCTTAATTATGGCAAGAAAAAGGGGGCAACTGCCCCCATGGGTTTTCGATGCAGTTCCAGGATGGCATCGTAGCTAGCATCATCAGTAGTTCCCCTGTGACCAAACTTTCGATAAATAAATCCTTTACCAGGCTTATAATCTAGTTTTGATCGGAGGGTTAGCTGTCCGTTGACAGCGATTACTTCGACTGGCCCATCCATCCGACTGTTGGCGGTAGCCTTTTCATTTGGACGGAACATTACTTCTTCGAGGCGATTTTGACGAAACGAACCACCGGTTAGAACACCTTTGAAATTAGACATAGCCGAGATGGTGAAACTACCCGTAACTTCCAAGTTCTCGGAGATAACTAATTTGTCGATAACGATGACGACTGGTTGACCCTGGTAAGTATAAGTAAGTGTTCCCTCCCAACTACCGACAAAAGGTGATTAGGTGGGGATGCCCTGAGAGAGCAAAACGGCTGCAAGTAGAGGTACGAACATTTCTTTTCCCTCCTTCTGGGATGATAGAACAATACTAGAGATTTTTGAGGTAAAAAAATAGCGGAACAGTTCTAAGAGGAACTGTTCCGCTGCCGAGAGACCAGTTACGGGTTTTCGGGGGATGTGGCAGTGGTCGGTGGTGGGGTACCGGCCGGCTTCTTGATCATCTTGGGAACGATGGAGTCCCCGGTGTGCTGACCGCGTCCGTCTTCGCCACAGATGAGCCAGCCGGATGTCTTGTGCAGATACATCCAACCAGTTACGCGTTCGCCGTCAAGGTAGCTATCGATGTACGCCGAGCACCAGTTCTTGTTCGAATCAAAGTCGTACGTCGTGATCTTGAAGTTGGTAACTTCGAATCTCGACGAACCTTCGATAGCGTCGCGCAAGTCGTACCAATCCATCCCGGATTCGTAGTAGTCCCGGGAGACATATGACATTGCTCGGCTGACATTGTGCTTGCCCCACTGCACCATGAACCCCTTGGTGGTGTTGAAGACGGCGTCTTCTGGTGAAGTGTTGCCACCACCACCGCAACCGGTGATCAGTAGTACGAGTGAGACGATGCAAAGAACTGAAAACAACTTCTTCAAGTTGATCCTCCTATCGATTTGGATTTGAGCGGAACGCTCTTTGCCAAAATCGTAAAAGCATTGTACGGGTTTAGATTAATACATACAAGAGTTTTGGGGTAAAAAATGGCGGGGCAGATTTCTCTTTGAGGAGAATTCCGCCCCGCGAAGGGGGTTGGAGCCGCTATAGCCGCGTGTAGACCCGGAACAGGGCATCGTTCCCGATTTCCTGCCAGGCCTCACCCCTGGAAACGATCCTACCCTGGGGGTAGGAGTTGGGGTCGGTGTTGGCCTTGGCAATCAAGCCCTCGCCAACGACATTCGTCCCCCCGACCTTGCGCAGGATCACCCAGTAAGTTACGCCAGTCTGGCAACGGATCGGGCTAACGAAGACGAAGTCTTGCCAGGCGGGTGTTGGCGACAAGCTTGCCGTTGGGACGGGGTTGGACGTCGCCAGGACGACTCCGCTTGGCAGTCCACCGACGTCACTTTGGACGTCGACCACGTAAGTACCCGCGCCCACCCCCGTCCGGTAGACGGAGAAGCTGGCTCGGGATATCCATTGTCCGTCGCCGGCGAAGCTCTGGGCAAGGTCAAGACGAGATGGCTGTCCGTAGAAGCAGCCGTACTCCGTATTGGCTGCTCCGGTGTACGACGCGGAGATTCTTTCATCGCCGCCACCACCGGTTCCGCCACCACCACCCCCTCCAATGATCGGGGTGCCACCACCGCCGCAACCGGCGAGCACGAGAATGACAAGAGCGGCCAAAGCCGCAACAAAGCTTCGATTTTTCATGGTTCATTCCCTCCCGGGAATTTCGTAACTTAGGATTAAGTTCCTAGTTGTCGGCACCTTACCATGATACTCGGGAAAAGTCAATAGTTTTGGGCGAAGTGTGGATTCTAAACCTAACCCGCCAGGCAATGTAGAATAAGCGGAAAAGAAAGGCGGGTCAGGATGACGGTTAGATTAGGTTATGTTGAGCGACAG
>JANLIQ010000075.1 GCA_024654065.1 Candidatus Berkelbacteria bacterium
AAAAACCAGCAGAAGCAACCGAAAAAGTAGATGAAGCGCCCGTCGCCGAGATGTCTGCTGAAAAACCGATCGAAGAAAAAGCCACCGGCGTTTTCTAAGTAAAATATCTTTTTTAAAGAATGGACGGCCGCCCGGTGGGCGGCCGTCTTGGTTGAACACTAGCGAAATCTGGAATTTCGCTGTCTCAAGGCGTCGTTAACACATTCGACGCCTTGAATGAAGTCGTAGTTCATTGGCTCGAAGTCGCTATGAACAAGGATGTAGTGATAGATCGGACTAAAATCTACATCCGGTCGATAGCAAAACACCACTGTTGGGTCGTAAAAGACGTAGGAACCCCGAGTGATACTGATGCTATCGCCGTTCTCAAACTCGAACTTCAGAGAGGGTTCCTCCCTCAATAGTCGCGGTTCTCTGCCAGCGAATGCAGCGTTAGGTCGAAGTTTTTCCGGTGAGACGAAGCAACACAGTATTTCCGCTTCATCTTCAGGATGAAGCGACAGGACGCTCGCCTGACTCTCACCGTCAGGTGTTAATCCCAGGCGTGCAGATTCAACCATATGTTCGAGCCCAAAACGGCTTTGAGCAACTTGATACAAATCAGTCACGATCCACCCCCTGTTAATGTCCCTAATTCGACTCTACCGTTGGCTAATTGATATTGCAATCGTTAAAATATGAATATGATTATTGATGTCCTGACACTATTTCCCGATTTAATTGACCAAGCTCTGGCATATTCTATCCCTGCCCGAGCTCAGAAAGCTGGTCGTATTGATATACGAGCCCATCAACTGCGCACTTGGGCAACTGATCGCCACGGGACAGTCGATGATACGCCTTACGGCGGCGGCCCAGGGATGATTTTACGGGTCGATGTGGCTCACGCCGCGCTGGGAGCACTAGATCACGGCCATAAAGCCCACCGTATTATGCTTTCTCCTGATGGCGAGCTATTCGATCAAACCATGGCGGCGGATTTCGCGGCGAAAAAACGGCTAATTTTGCTCTGCGGTCGTTACGAAGGGTTTGACGCCAGAATCGAAAAGTATGTCGATCAAAAAGTCTCGATCGGCTCGTTCGTTCTCTCTGGTGGAGAGCTGGCGGCCCTGACAATTATCGACGCGGTTACCCGTCTTATTCCAGGCGTTCTTGGTAACGCTGAATCACTCAAGGAGGAAACCTTTGAAGCCGATCTAACCGAATACCCTCAATTTACTCGTCCAGAAAAATACAAAGGTATGACAGTTCCAGATGTACTCCTGTCTGGCCATCACGCTGAAATTCAAAAATGGCGCGACTCCCAACGCCGTAAACTTGCTTCTTGAATCAATAGTCTATATCCTTGGTACAGATGAGATCCTTACAAGATGAAATTCGGAAAGCCCAACAAGAACTGACTTGCCCGGTTTGCGGTCGGATGTTCGAGTTGCGCGATATTCATATTCGCGCCTATGAGCTAAATAAAGCCGTTGAGCTTTCAGTTACCTGCAGTCGGGGGCATTTTCCGATCATTTTACTCGTGCCGTTGATGCTCAAGGATTTGGTTAAGGCCGGACCGATTAGTCCGTCAGAACTTAAGCTTATCCACGCCGAGGTTGATTCCTTGCAGACCACTCTGGAAAAAGTCTTTTAAATCAGTTATAATTTTTCCTAATGGAATCTGTGGCCTTAGCCGCCCGCTCGCGAGAGCTGACCGGTAAAAAAGTTAAGACGCTTCGACTCAAGGGAGATATTCCCGGTGTTGTCTATGGCCACGGTTTAGACTCAACCCCAATTACTGTTGAGAGAGTCGCCCTCAAGAAGGCTTACACCAAGGCCGGTAGCGGTACTTTGGTTGATCTGACAATTGGTGAGCAGAAACCGATTAAGGTTCTTTTTCACGATCCGCAATTACATTACCTCAACGGTGAACCGATCCACTTTGATTTATACGCCGTCAAAATGGACGAAGAGATTGAGACGACTATTCCGATTGTTTTCGTTGGCATTTCGCCAGCCGTTGACGAGCTTGAGGGTAACTTCATTGCTAACCGCGATGAGCTGACAATTAAGTGTTTGCCGGGGAACTTGATTCCGAACGTTGAAGTTGATATCTCAGTTTTGAAAACGTTTGACGACTCAATTAAAGTTAGCGACATCCAAGTTCCGGAAACAGTTCAGATTCAAGACGATCTTGAAGAGACAGTTGCCTTAGTGACTGCTCCACGATCAGAAGAAGAGCTTGAAGCCGAGCTGGCCGAAGACAAGGCCGCGGAAGTTGCCGCTGTTGGCGCTCTCGGCGAAGAAGCTCCTGCCGAAGGCGAAGAAGACGCTACTGCCGAAGCTCCGTCAGCCGACGGAAAACCTGCCGAGCCGGCAAAGACTGATGAGCCTGTCAGTTAAGAGCAGGGATTTCTGGCTAAGTCCGGTTACTTACCTAGTCTCGGCGGCGCTATTCTATGGGGTTTTTGAAGTCCTCAACGCCTCTATTGTTTGTAACACCAATAAGCTGATGGCGTTAACAGGAGTCTTCAGCTTTTTGGGTTTCTGGAGTCTCATTGCTTCTGTAGTCGCCACCTACAGTTATTGGCGCGATGGCAAGAAACCAACGCTTACTTTGATCGGCATTCCGGTATTAGTTGTCGTTTTGTTTATATTAGATGCGACCATCGGTAAATTTTGCCCTTTTTAAGTCGCTTCAAGCAATTCACCGAGCTTCCCAGGAAATATCCGAGTGATTCTCTCAAAAGACTAACCGAAAAGGAGCATCCGCTCCTTTTCTCGCTACCTTGACGAATATAGGGGGAGAGAGTTAAATGGCAGTAGTAAGGAGGTATTCATTATGGGAGTAGAG
>JANLIQ010000003.1 GCA_024654065.1 Candidatus Berkelbacteria bacterium
GTCTACCCAGAGACCCGCCGCCAGGAGGCAATAAATGTTTTGAAATCTGGTTCTTATGATGAGGTCTCGTTGTCCAGATCCAAAGAACGTTACGGATGGGGTGTGCCAGTGCCGGGTGACTACAGCCAGATTATGTACGTTTGGGTCGATGCATTGTTCAATTACATCTCGGCCCTAACAATAAATAATCAAGAAGACCTTTGGCCGGCAGATACCCAGATTGTAGGTAAGGATATCGTTAAATTTCACGCTATTATCTGGCCCGCACTATTAATTGCTTGTGGCTACCAGCTACCACATAAGTTGCTAGTCCATGGTTTTATTAACTCTGACGGTAAGAAGATGTCTAAGTCTCTGGGTAATGTTATCTCTCCGTCCCAGCTCACCGAACGCTACGGAATTGAAGCCAGTAGGTACCTAATCTTCCGCGGACTGTCTTTTTTTGAAGATAGTAATTTTACTTGGGGAGATTTCGACCGTCTCTATAACGGAGAGCTTGCTAACGGGCTAGGAAACTTAGTAGCCAGGATCGTTGGTATAGGCAAGAAGATTGAGAAATTTGAGCTGCAAGACCAAGCAAAAGACTCGGTTGTTGCAGGAGAGATAGATTTCAAGCTATCTCTTGAGCAGGCAAACTCTCTTATCAACCGAGCAGACGGTGTCATTACTACGGAGAAACTTTGGGAAAATCCATCCGAGAAAGTCACTAAATTCGAAGAAGCTGTTAGGCATCTACTGGATGCCTCCAGCCTACTTGCTCCGTTTCTTCCGGAAACTTCAAAAGAGATTCTTAGACAACTAAAAGAGCTAGATTCAAAACCACTCTTTCCGAGATTAGGCTAGTTGCTAGTAGGCTAGTAGCCGGTATCATAGAAGTATGATTTCCGCATTAATATCTGCGGTTTCCTCCGCAGGTGGGTTAATTGTAGATAAAGTCACCTTATCTCGGCGTAGCGTACCGCTGAAGATCTTTATACCAGTTGTCTTTACTTTTCTTTTTGTTTTCACTCTTATATTTACCCCACTGTACGGTTACATAGACCGGAGTACGGCGTTACTACCCAACAATCTCTTCTTGTTGCTACTGATGATTGTTATCGCAATTGCTTGGAACGTCCTGGCTTACCAGAGCTTACAACGCGAGTCAGTTCACCAACACGAAGTCATTCTGATGACTGGACCGATCGTAACGATCTTACTTGCGGCGCTATTCTTCCAAGAGGAATTTAATTTAACGATTTTTGTTCTTGGGCTTATTGCTAGTCTGGCGATGCTGGTGGCACGAACAGAAAAACATCACTTCAAACTTGACAAGATCGCCTACAATCTCTTTCTGGCAGTTATTTTGATGTCGATTGAAAACATTATTATCCGCGAACTGCTCTACTCGTATTCACCAATATCACTCTATGCTGTTAGAACTTTCTTTTTAGCGCTATTCTTCTGGTTCTACTACTGCCCTAAGGTCTCGGAGATCGGTAAGTCTCCACTGTGGTTACTAGGACTTTCCGGTGCAATTGGGGCGCTGTCTATGGTAACTCGTTTCTACGCATTTGGAACACTAGGAGTTATCTTTACTACTCTAATTTCTACCCTAGCACCAATCATCGTGTTTATTGGTTCCTGGGAGATACTACACGAGCGAATCCGACCACGAGTTATCGTGGCCTCGTTAGTTATCTTAGTCTGTGTGGCGGTAGCAACCGTCTTAACTAACCAACTTTGATGAGAGCAATAGACACCCATGCCCACCTAGACTTCCCGCAATTCGATGCAGATCGAGCGGAGCTGATTGCGAAGTTAGCCGAAGAAAAAATTGGGGTTATCAATATTGCTACTGATTTTGAATCTAACCAGAAAATTATCGACCTTGCTAACAATAATGATTTGGTCTGGGCTGTTATAGGATTGCATCCTACCGAAATAGATTCAGATACGCTTTCTAATATAGCAACACAGCTAGAACGTCTGAAAACATTGGCCAAATCTAATCCAAAGGTTGTAGCAATTGGAGAGATCGGACTTGATTACTACCGAGAAGAGTCAAAAGCACAGGCAGAAACCCAGAAGGCTGTATTACGGCAATTTCTTACATTAGCGATCGAATTAAGTCTGCCAGTTGTTTTTCATTGTCGAGACGCTTACGGAGATCTTATGACGATTCTAGCTGATTACCCTAGTACAAAAGGGGTTATTCACTGTTTCACCGGTACTGCAGATGAGGCTAAAAAGTTTCTAGATTTGGGTCTATTGGTCTCGTTTACCGCTACGATTACGTATCCACAAAACGACTCTCAACGACAGACGGTGTCAGAGGTTCCTCTAGAAAAAATGCTTTTAGAAACAGATTGTCCATTCTTGGTGCCGCAAGAACGCCGCGGGCAACGCAATGATCCCATGACAATCCTTAAAGTTGCCGAAACAATCTCACAAGTAAAAAGAGTTGATCAGAGCGAAGTATTAAAACAGACAACCGTAAATGCTGTTAGTCTGTTTGGTTTGGAACTGGCCTGATATGGTAATGGGGGAGGGAAACTAAGTGAACTGGGTAGATCTAACGATCATTGGCGTCTTCCTGTACTACTTTTTCGAAGGTATCCGTCGAGGCTTTATAGAACAAACACTTGAGCTAATCGGGTTTTTTATCACAGTCTTCTTAGCGTTATTGGGGTATCACTATTTTGGAGCCCTAGTAATGGAGAAAACCGGCATCCAGAAGCCAGCAGCAGACCCAATCGCATTTATAATTCTCTGGTTTGTTTATCAAGTATTGTATTCGTTAATCTTACGTTACACCTATCCCAACATACCAACGAAGTTTCGTAATACTTTGCCTAATAGATTAGCTGGCTTAATCCCAGCATTTCTTAAAGGTGTGGTTATTCTTTCAATTATTCTGACGGTCGTCTTGTCCCTCCCGGTACCCGTAAAGTTAAAGTCAGAAATTAGCGGATCGTTTCTTGGAAGCGGTTTTGTAAACAACTCAGCGACAGTTGAGAATTTCATAAACAAAGTTGTTGGAGGGGATCTGAAGGAATCTCTGACTTTCCTGACAGTCCCGGCCCAAAACGAGCAGATCATCGCACCAAGCGAAAAAATTGATCTTAAATTTACAACCGACCAGACTACAGTCGATAAGGCTTCTGAAGCTAAAATGTTTCAGTGGGTTAACGAGGAGCGGACTAAAGCTGGGGTAGGGCCATTAGTTGTTGAAGAAAGGTTAACTGAGGTGGCTCGGACCCACTCAAAAGATATGTTTAATCGAGGTTTCTTTGCCCACGAGAATCCAGATGGTCAGTCGCCGTTTGATCGTATGGCCAAGGGTGGGATTACTTTTGAAGTTGCTGGCGAGAACATTGCTTACGCCCCCTCTGTTGAACTGGCGCACAATGGACTAATGCGCTCACCCGGACACCGAGCCAATATTCTCAATCCTGAGTTTGGTCATGTTGGTTACGGAATTATCGACGCTGGAATCTACGGAAAGATGTTTAGCCAGGAGTTTACTAACTAGATCTCGACTCTCGGAGCAATTTACCGTAAAATAACTCCGTTATGAAACGGGTAGCGATGTTGATGAGTGGAGGAGTGGATTCTTCGGTTTCGGCCGCTTTATTAAAAGAGCAAGGTTACGAAGTAATCGGCTTTTATATATTAGGGTGGCTGGGTACACCAGATTTTCCGTGCCCTTGGCAGAAAGAAGAAAAAGATGCTCGAGCGGTTGCAGAGGTTCTAGGCATTCCGTTTTACACTGTAAATCTATCTAAAGTTTACGAACAAGAAGTTATTGATCGTTTCTTTGAAGGTTACCAGAGCGGGGTAACTCCTAACCCGGATATCTTGTGTAACCGGGAAATCAAGTTTAAAGCTCTCTGGAACGCAATCCGACAGTTTGAGTGCGATTATATCGCTACCGGTCACTACGCAAGAGTCGAAGACGGACAATTATTTAAAGCCAAAGACCAGAACAAAGACCAAACATACTTCTTGTGGGGGATCGAAAGATCGATATTGTCAAAGGTCATCTTTCCACTAGGAAAGCTTACTAAACCAGTTGTTCGCAAGCTTGCTAAAAAATATAACCTCCCAACAGCTACGAAGAAAGATAGTCAAGGAATTTGTTTTGTCGGTCCGTTAAAAGTTAGGC
>JANLIQ010000004.1 GCA_024654065.1 Candidatus Berkelbacteria bacterium
TTAGGCCTGTAGCTCAGCGGTAGAGCAGGTGCCTTCTTTGGAGCCTTGATGGGGAACAAAACTCATCAAGTGAACATCGCTATATGCTGGGATCTCCCATCGCCTAACGGCGAGGATAATCAGCAGGGAAGAGTATTCCGATTTAAGCGGAGGAGAAACTCCCCTCAGAGACTACACGCGATGCGCCTGAAATGGCGAAGATATAGTCCAGCCGACAATCTGCCCTCTGGCGGAGGCAAGGTAACTTGTTGCCGGATGTTAAGCACTGTGCGGCGGGTTCGACTCCCGCCAGGCCTACGAACTAGTAACGACTTTGTTGCGACCTGAATTTTTGGCGCGGTAGAGAGCTTCGTCAGCGTTTTTAATTAATTCTTCTAAATTCAAATTAGCCGAGAGGGTCGCCACCCCGAAACTGGCAGTAACTTTAATCATTTGATCGCGGAATTTAATCGGCGTATCGGCGATTTTCTTGCGCAAGTGCTCGGAAATCTTTTTACTGTCACTCAAATTGGCGCCAATCAGGCCGAGAACTATCTCCTCGCCGCCGTAGCGACCGACAATATCAATCTCACGAACATTTTCTCGCAAAATCTTGGCAACGGTTTTTAAGACCAGGTCACCTGCCAGGTGTCCGTAGGTATCATTAACTTTCTTAAAGTGATCGATATCGGCAAACACTAGCGACAGCGCCCGAACAATCAGAGCCTTGCGTCGATCGGGATTGGCTAGTTGGTAGGCCACCTCTCGCGCCCAAGGTCGAAGGATTTCTATCAAGCCCCGACGATTGAGGATTTTCGTCAGCTCATCGGTTGTCAGCCGACTCTTGAGCTGGCTAATCTCCCGCTCGAGTTCGATAATCCGTTGTTCGTTTTTGATCTCCGCCATGGTTTCAGGGTAGCAAAAGTCACCAAGAACCGACAGTTAATCTTCGCCCAGTTACGACGAGCTTAAATTTAGTAGTCCTGCGAACGACTTTTGCCCAAGCCACCGGTGACGATCAGGGCAATTAGCGGCGCCACCGTCCACCACATTTCTCGGTTAATAAAGACCCGAGCAATACGGGAATTTTCGGCGAAAGCGGCTCTAGAAATAGGATCCATAAACGAGAAAACGGCCGTTAGAATTAAAGCTGAATTAAGAAAACTAAACAGTGCTAGCTCGAAGGTTGAGAGCTTACCGCCAGAACTGGAGCCACGATTACCGATACCGGAACGAATTGAGACTAAGACCGTCGTCAAGAAAAACAATCCAGCTTGAATTGTGAATGGCGAGGTATTGGCTTTAATAAACAATTGGTTGCCAACCGTTTTATCACCCTGGAAAAACTGTTGAGCCGGACCACCAAGAACTGAGGCAATGACAATACCAACATAAATCGCCAACAGAGTGACGACCACTTTATCTCGTTGTAGAACAAAAGAATAACCGATGCTAACGATAAAAAAGATGGTTAAGAATAGGTCCCAACTGGGTACAGTTTGCAGTTTTGTTTCCTCCTACAATTAGTATCCAAGTAACGGTGTCGGGTGTCAAATACGAGAATAGAGCTAACGGGTAGTCATCTATCCTCTTGGGGTAATCCTTGACGCCGGAACTGCAAAGAGTTGTGAAATCCGGTCCGTACTAATGGTACCGACAAACATCACACCGATCATTTCCGGATACTGTTCCTGATCAAGAATCAACGCCACTTGACCAACAAAGTTATCTATACCGACCACGTCTACATACTGGCCGAGTTTGAAAGTGTTATTACCAATTTCCATACTCGCTGAATCAGCAAAAGCTTCTGGGATTTGCAGTTTACGCATCTGCTCGTAGGCCGGCTTAGCGTACTTCACTTCTTTGATAATGCCGTCCGGATAGCGAAGGGTTAGAACAACTTGTGTCTTGAGATCAGTTTCAAGCTCCGGATCACTCTCCAACCGCCGGTCGATAACAATCCCGACTCTCATATCGATATCAGTACAGATCACCCCTTCGCTAATCGCGAAGGCTCCGATTGCATAGCTCTTTAAGTCGACACACTCATCTTGGACGAACCTTTCAATTGCCAACTGCCTTTCTCTCTTAATACCAGACTCGGTGTATTGCGAGGCACCGCCTGTTTCATTTGGATCCAATCTAACACCTGGCATTGGTTCTCGAATGTCTCCGGCTTGAGCAAGGCTGGATTCGTCTTCGTCACTATCAACGCTATCTACGAACTCTCGCGTCAGCTCGTCGTCAGTCGGCGGTCTTTCTTCACCTTTTGGATCAACTTCACTCTTCTTAGGTTCAATTTCTTCTTCGGGCGGACCGGGTATTTCACTCATTGGCTCATCATAGATCTTCTAATCGTTCGTACAACTCTCTTTTTGTTCGCGAGAGATATTATTGGGAATCTCGATGTGAATTACAGTCGTCAGGTCACCACGACCCCAACGAGTTTGCTGACCCTTGCCTCTGAACCTGAGGGACTGTCCTTCTTGAGTAGCGGGGGGACTCGCAGTTCAATCTTGTCGCCAAAATTGGTTTTAAAGCGAACGGTGTCGGGTGTCAAATCCATATCTTTTACGATTCCTAGCAGTTAAAATATTCTCACATACCTTAAGGAGGTGATGCGGTTGACGAAACTTAACAGATTGATCAATACCCAGATCCTCCAGGGAGGTATGGGTGTCGGAGTGAGCTTTTGGAAGCTTCCTCGAGCGGTGGCACTACGTGGCCAAGCGGGTACGGTGTCAGGTACGGGAGCAGCACTTGTTGTTCCCAGACTCCTTCAGGAAGGGGACAAAGACGGCTCGATCGCTCGGGCCAAAGCAGCCTTTCCGATCCCCGAACTGGCACAGATGGTTTGGGATCGATACTACCACGAGGACGGGATAGTCCAGAACAAGCAGTACAAATCTATTCCAATGCCCGATCACGAGCCGAAGGAGCTCAAGCGAGCTCTCCTGATCTTTTCTAGCTTCGCGGCTGTCTATCTGGCTAAAGAAGGCCACAAGGGACTGATCGGAATCAACCTGCTAGAGAAGCTCCAGGCACCTCACTTGTACGAGGCTCTTGGGGCGATGCTGGCCGATGTCGACTTTTTCGCCGTTGGGGCCGGAATAGGTGACCAGTTCCCGAAGATGATCGACGACTTTTACCGGTTGGAGGTCGCTTCATACAACATCGACGTCAAGAGCGGGGACGGTTACGACCCAGGCACTTACGAGATGACGTTTGATCCCAAAACCGTAATTAGTCGTCAAGACTTTCAGCGGCTCGGGATCGAAAAGCCCCCTTGTCTCTTCATCGTCTCAACGCCCCTGGCAGCTAAGGCCATCCTCCGAGGAATGAAAGGCGTTTTACCTGACGGCTTTGTCGTCGAAGGTGACAGAGCGGGCGGACACAATGCTCGACCGCGCGGAGACTTTCCTCTCAACGATCGGGGCGAGCCGGTCTACAATCTCGAGAAGAAGGACAACCCTGATTACGAGTATTTTCGTGATTTAGGTCTCCCGTTCTGGATCGCCGGCGAATCTTGTAGTCCCGAGGCGCTTCAACGAGCGCTTGATTTGGGTGCCTGTGGCGTTCAGATCGGGACCGCCTTCTCGTTTAGTCGAGAATCGGGAATACTGCTCGAGATCAAACAAAGATCCGTTCGAGACGGCTTGGACGGAAAGTACGATGTCTACACAAGCCTCACGGCTTCTCCAACTGGCTATCCGTTCAAGATGGTCATGCGTAAGGGAACGCTTTGGGAACTGAAGGTCTACGAGGATCGCATCCGGATCTGCGACATCGGCTATCTCCGTGAGGCCTTCTGGAAGAAGGACAAGAATGGTAACAAGACAATTGGCTGGCGCTGCTCTTCCGAGCCGATCGAAGACTATCTCGGTAAGGGTGGTCAAATCGAGAAAACGGTCGGGAGTGTTTGTGTTTGTAACGGACTGATGGCCACCATCGGTCTGGGGCAATACAGAAAAAATGAGGGTCGGCGCGAACCGCAACTCATTACCTCTGGGGACGACATTCGTTTTCTCCAGCACCTTCAGGACAAACTCGGACCCGACGGCCTATACGGCGCCGGGGATGTGATCGACTACGTGTTAGGTCTAGCGGCCTGAATTGGACTTCCCTTTGCGCGACTACCCCCGGTGGTCGCGCTTTTTTAAAGAAAGTCCGGCGCAATAGCGCCAGACTAGAGGTCTCTTGGGTCAGGAAGTCCGTAACAAGCGAGAAATCCCCTCAAGTCATCGATCAATTCGTATTCAGAGATTATTATCACAGCCCGTTCGAAGGCTTCGGCATATGATAGTGTTTTGAGATCGACATACACCAGGTCAGTAAGGTTGCTTAGGGCCTTAATGACGCTGATTGCTTTGCGTTCATTTTCTTCGGGCAACTAAGCACCTCCTAAATCTGGGAACAGACTCATTCTAACAGCTACCTAGTAGCGAATCTAGGGTTATGAAGAGGTTCGTTTTAGCCTTTCGTAGAGATCCCTTAACTAGTAAGTAATTGGGATAAAAATGTGCCGTCGGCAAAGCCGACGGCAATAGGATCGTACACAGATCAGGTCGCAGGTACCGGACCTGGCACTGGCGGCGTGAACACTTGCCTGACCTTTTTCAGGCCACTCTTGGCCAAGTCCCTCAGTCGCACTCCCGAACCGATGTCGTAGTTCGACAACAGGTAAGACTGGAACCCTCGTGGCAGAATCACCATTAACCACGCAATCGAGTGTGGATTTTCCATTACGTATATGATTGGTAGTAGTTCCATTACGAGCAGAACACCCAATCTCTGTTTAGGGTCGAATTCCCACAGATTTGGAAGCGCGAGCTGCTCGATTCCGCTACTTTCGAGTTCTTTCAACTCCTTGATCGCTCCCCAGGTCGATAACATCATCAGTGGAAGAACTACAAAGAGCTCTGACACGACAATTCCATACTTCCACACCGAGAACTGAGTAGAGACAAGTACAAGCAATACAGACGGGATGACTGTGAAAAACCAGACTACTGCTTCCCGGTCGATGCCAAAAAAGTCAGTTAGCCAAAGCAGCCGCTTGGCAAGCCACATGAACGCCCCGTCCAGCAAGAGTAAGATGTGCACGAGAACCCCCCTGCAGCCTAGACTGCTATTTCATAAAACGAGTTTATCAGAACCCCGCCTGATAATCAATCGCTCAATGGAGATTTTTCAGCTCTTCGTACAATTCTTTTTGCTCGCGCGTTAAGCGGCGGGGGATGTCGATGTGAATAACGACTGTCAAATCGCCACGACCGCGACGGGTTTGCTGGCCTTTACCTCGAAATCGAAAGGACTGTCCTTCTTGGGTCGCCGGTGGAATGCGTAGTTCGATCTCGTCGCCAAAATTAGTTTTGAAACGGACCGTGTCACCTAAAACAGCTTGTGGGATAGAAATCGCCAACTGAACCTGAACCTGGGAAAAAGCTGATTCAAATAAATCTTCAAAAATTGAGCCAAATCCTCCTGATTGGCCGCCGCCAAAATTAACATTAAAACCGTCAAAGCCGCCGAATCCTCCGCCTCCGCCTTGGCTCTGACCCCCAAAGCCTCCTGCTCCTCGTCCGACCGAACCGAACTGATCGTACTGGGCTTTTTTGTTTTTATCGCCGAGTACCTGGTAGGCCTCGTTTATTTCCTGAAACGCCACTTTATCCCCACCTTTATCGGGGTGGAGTTTATGGGCTTTCGAGCGATAGGCCTTCTTAATTTCGGCATCGCTCGCTCCCTTGGAAACCCCTAAAACTTCGTAAAAATCTCGTGCCATTAGGTATATTTAAGCTCGACTTGTCCATTTTCTATCAACAGGTAGCTGGCAATACCTGGTCGCAAAAAGATTCCAGAATTAGCAAATTGCGTGGCTGGATCCAGCTCGGCCAGATGGCTATGACCGCAGATCAGCCACTTGTCCGAAAGATTACTTCGATGCCATTTTTTCATTTTTTCGTTACTGGCTCGATAGATATTTAAATAGCTTCGACCAATAGTATTTATCAACCATCGTTCGATAATGCCACCGATATGCAAAAATACCTTCGGTAGATTCGGATGTCTTAAATCAAAAGTTGGATCAAAGTAATCTCCATGAACCACATGGAAATCTACATTCTGCTGAGAGAATTCGTATGTTTTCGTCGCCAATACACTGAACTGCCCGTAATCAGCTTCTTCTTTTGGATCGTGGTTGCCGAATAAGTAAACCGCCTTCTTCTCTTTTAGTAACGGGAATAATTGCTTCCAACTTGAGCTCATAAAGTCCTTCAGCGACATACCAAACCCTTCCCATAAATCACCGTTTATAATTAGCTGATCGCAATCGGATATTAATTTTTTGAGCAAATCAAATTTAGCTGGCGAAAACTTTTTCGTCAGATGAAGATCGGAAATCACCAACACTTTACCGTCCATTATTTGATTTTACCTCAAAAATGTAAAGTTTGCTTTACAAGTGGTATTATATAACCAAGATGGATCAGAAAAATATCACCACGGCTTTTGAGCTACCCGGCAAGAAAATCACCAAGAATATTGGTTTGGTGCGAGGTATTACGGTTAGGTCGCGATCAATTTTTGGGACGCTTGGCGGTTCACTGCAAACCATATTAGGTGGCAATATCACGCTTTTTACTGAACTCTGCGAAAAAACCCGATCCGAAGCTTACACAATTATGGTGCGTCACGCCGAGGAGATGGGCGCTAACGGCATCATTATGGTCCGCTATGACGCCAATGATGTGATGTCGGGCGTGACCGAAGTACTCTGTTACGGTACGGCAGTTATCGTTGAGTAGCTACTGCTCTGTTTTAGCTGTGGGTGATTTGTAGTTGGGGTTGAAGTAACGATAGAAGGTTTCTATTTCAGAAAAGACTTTTTGTGATTCGGCGGCTTTAGCGTTGTACTGCCTGACCATACTGTTGAATTGGTTAACCTTGGCGTTGAAAGCGTCGACATCTTCGTTGGCCACGCCGGCCGCTTGGAGTGATCGAAGCGTACTATCGAGGGCATTCATTTTCGTCTCTAGAGCCACTCCCTCCGCATTTAACTGATCAATTCGGCGAACGCGACTATTAAAACCGCCTTCTCGGTAGAGTCGGACGACTTCGGCTCGATTGTTGAAATAAAGCTTGTAATGTTCCTCTAGTTCTGGAATTAGATCAGTGTACTCGACGCCAAACTTTGAGTGGAGCTCGCTGTAGACATACGTAGCATCCCCAGCCTTTTTTTCTTTCAGCATATCGAGGATACCAGTTAGGTGGTAATCGTCTTTATGTTTAAGTAACTCCTGGTCGAGTAAGGCGTTGACTTGGGTTGTCTCATCATCAGTCAACTTATGGTACGCCACATGCAACATCTCATGGGTGGTGGCCGAGTACTTGTGGTCGCTAAATTCCGGATCGTCAATTTGCAGTAAGGTAGTTTTACGAGTATCAGTACAAGCTAAACCCTCGATCCCATCAGCGGCGCAGGTGGCACGGAAGGTTTCACCGTTAACGAACTGCGGATCGGTTCGGTAGAGCATCGCTTTACCCTTGTCGGTATAGGTATTCTTCAGGGCAATATCGGCAAATTCAGCTGTCGGTTGATAATTCTTGAGCACGCTGGCATCGGAGCGGAAATCACCGGTAGTTAGGACGCCAACGACAATAATAGCAAATATTACTAAGGCAAAAATTACGCAGCCCCTCAGGCAACCGTGACGCTTTTTCTTGACCGGAGTTGGATTATCCGCTGTCCCCTCGCTCATACGAAAATAGTACCACAAATTGATGCTTGTCAACGGCCTTGACAACAATTCCGAAAAAGCGCCGAATGTTATTAATGGGTAGTTACCGTCGCGGTCTTATCCCTGTTGTCATCCTCTTGATAGCGGTTTTTGGCGTTGCCGCTGTCGCCACCGGCGCTGTTTATTGGACGAAAGCCAAAAACAAATCAAAAACCGATCTGACCGCCCAGCCAACGCTCGATACTAAGCGAGCAGAAAGTTCAACGCTCGAGACAGAGGCGGAAACCTATACTAGCACTAGTACCCTTAAGCCGTCATTCACTATTAATCCACCTTCAGGTTGGGTTCGGCCAACAGACATATTACAGGAAGCCGATTATGCCCTAGCCGCGCCTCAACCAGACCGTGCTAGCGAGACCAAGGGTTTCTTCTCAAACATTAACATTGTCATTACCGCTCACGAAACTGGCTTCTCAACTATTGAAGATTATAGAAGTAAGTATGCTCAAGATTTAGTCAACTCTACTCCCGGAATGGCTGTAGTTAGTACTGCCTCAAAAACCGTCAACGGTTACGAAACTTTTATTGTCGAAGCTACCGTTCCAAACGGCACCTATGATGTTCATCAGATCCAATATGTCTTTGTCGTTAGTAACGCCGTCGGTTTAGCGGCAACTGGCTCGACAACAACCAAGACCTGGGAGCGTGACGGGACAAAAATAAAGGCCTCAATTGAATCTATAAAAATCTTACCATCCACTGCTTCATAAGTTTTCATCAAAAATTCTAACGAGAATATTGTTCTGAGCATTAGTAAGAAAAGCTTATGTCCTTATTAGCCTATGTGTCTGGGAAGATTAGAACTGAACAAGGTCAGTGTTTTGTTGGTGACCAGAAAATAGATTGCCCGAACAACTCACCCTTCGGCCTTGGTGGACAAGAAACCCAATCAGGCACGAAGCTAGATATCTTGCCAAACAATTTCATCACCGACTCTCGTAACGACACTCTGTTCACCGGTATTTTTTCGGCAATTGTTGTCCTTTTTGTTCTCCTAGCAGCTTTCAAAGCTAAAATTTTCGGCAAAACTCTAGGCGAATACCTTAAGCCTATTTGGTATTACGTCGTAATCTGCCTATTGGTTGTGGTTTGGCAATATCTGTTCGGCCTAAAAGCGGAATCCGGATGGTTTCTGCGAGTTAGCCAGTGGATTTGGGAGTTGGCCATCGCCCTCTCTGTGATCCAGCTTGTCCGAAAAAATAACTTCAATTTTGGCAATGTCTTTTTCCTGGCTGTTCTCTACGCCTTAATCATTCACGGCACCAAAGTTTCGGTTCGCTATTTTTTCTACGACAAAACACTACTGTACGTCTTAGACCGCTTCATCTACGGCAGTTTGCTTGTCTTTATTATCGTCTGCGCCATCGGTGGCGCTATGATCTTGGTGGTGAAAAATGGGAAGGACAAAGAGCCGGGATAATTTACCTGAACCTACATACACCTCGGAGGTGAAAATGGTTGGGCGATGTAAATCAGCCGAAAATCCAGGTTCGTATCTAGAATTCCCCAAGCCGGCTATGCCGACAGGATGTCCCCACCAGCCGGCGAGTCGCCCTACGAGTATAAACCACCGGCTTTCAACCGGTAGTAGATCGTTGAATGGATGAAACTAAATGTGAGAATATCTGCCGAGCGGAGAGATTCCTAGCTCTTCTGTAAAACAATCGTCACATTTGTGGTTTGGCCTTCATTTACTTCTGCCTTCTCGACAGTCGTTGCGACATAGCCAGAGGGGAAGCGAGATTGATTGAAGTAAACATAGTATGTTCCGGGAGCCACCTGAAAGCTTGCCTTGCCATTAGTATCAGCATCTTTAGCGCCCCACCCCTCTGGCTGTCCGCCCGGCTTGGTGCCAACATCAACCTCTATTCCCACCATCGGTTGATTACTGGAATCGGTGACAGTTACTTCCAGAATCCCTTTGCCGCTAGGGATGCTAGTGTTAGTCGTGGTACTACCCGGTGGATTGCTGGTCTGATTAGTAGTGGTACTACCGCGAAATGGCAAAAAGTTACCCAAAAGATATCCTACGACTAATGAGATAACCGCAATAACGATAAATGCTCCAACCGGACTTTTATTCATCCATTCCCCCTTTTCCTACATGATAAAACTTCAATCACATTTGACAAGTGTCGCAGAGATTTAATTTGTCTCAAATTTAGTTGTCAACTACTGCCAACTTATTTTGAAAGTTGAACCCAATCTTGACCCGTTCTTCCGCCAGATCGCGTACTAGAAGCATAGTTGCAAGGATTCGCGTCACGATATTCCTTGGAGTCTTTAGTGTTTTCCGGGGTAATACCGAAAGTAGCAAATTCGGCAATAACCGAGTCGGTCATATGATCGAAAGCTGAACCGAGAATCATCGTCTCTGTGTCATTTTCAAAGGCCCACTTAGCCCCAGTTAAAACAACATCAAAATCATTTCCCTTCTCCCCAAGAGCAGCATAACCAACCAATTCACCGGCTTTAATCTCGTCCCCGATTTTATAATCTTTGACGAAGTAAATATGACCAAATTCAAAACTAACGTTCGGGTCGATCGGTGTGGAGAGAGTGATGCCGTTACCGCTCTTCGGTCGCTTACCGGGCTCACCGATATGATCAGCTTCCAAATAAACATCCGAGACCGTGCCATCAAATGGTGCAAACATTTTGACTTTATCTAGCGTTCCCTGAAACGCTGAAACCGGATAGATATAATGCTTCATTGATCGTTCGGTCTCGAGTAATCTTTCGAAGCTATATCCAGAGCTATCATGACCGGCACAACTACGGTATTTTGAGATACTTTGAATTTGTGTTAAATCCAACGGTACGGCTGTAATATACTTCGCGTCCTGGCTCGGCCAACTAGTCTTTCTTTCCTCAGCCTTTTTCGACTTATCATCTGCGGGACCGATATTTTGTCCCTCATCTATCTTTTTCGAGCCGCTATTACTAACGGTAATTATTAGGGCACCAATCAGCAATAGAATGATTACCCCGACCCACCAAAAGCGTTTGAGAGTTGCCCGCATGAACTCATTGTAGTCAATAACTCAGAGGGAGTGCTACCTCTTTTCGATCAGATTTCGGATAATGGTTTTAGCTTTCGGTCCGGGACGGGAGAGATATTCTTCTTCGTGCATGCCGACCAATTTATAGCCGGAATCATCAATGAATTTGTGTAGATCTTTGATAGTCGGCCCTTCGTCAGCGTACGGACCGATATATAAAACTTCAGCGTATTCGCCACCTTTCCAAGTATCGATGGTCGCTTTGATCTTCGGGTCTTTCTGCGGCAGGTCTTTTTGGCTGACGTAATCCGGCACCGGCACACCCCAAATGCCTGTCCAGTCGCTTTTTGGTTTTAAATGCGCGTCCGGCCAACGAGCCGCTAACTTGCCCAACTCCATTTTGATACCTTTAGGTTTATACACTCCCATCTTCGCTCCATAGACTGCGCCGTAAAGGGCCTTCATATACGGCTCCATGACTTTGTTGGGGTCACCAAACGATGTAACTGTTACAACTTTCCGGTCTGGTAGCTTTATTATCTGCGGCACAAATGCTTTCATGGCTTCTCAACTATATTTTCAAACTTTTGCCACAAAAAATCCAGCATTGAGTAGCTGTTCGTTAGAATAAAGTCATGCCTAATGGCGTTTACCAGTGCAAAACACCTAAGATTGGTGCAACGAATTACTCCGAGGTTATAAAACGAGCCCGAGTAGTTTTTCGTCAAATTGAGAAACAAACGCGGCGACGGCCGTATTTGCGAAGTGCATATTTCGACAAAGAAAAGGTTTTTTGATTATTTCTGGCATCATATTGATCAAGAGTCTCGTCCGGAACGCCGCCGCCGTTTAGTATTTTTGCCGTGTGCGTTGGAGTTAGTAGGAAAATCTCGTTTCAAACCAGAATCAAAGAAAAATCCCAACAAGCAATCGGAACTTCTGCACCGTTTTTCTGGTAAGTCGCCTTCGGACGATAGTTTTTCTGTGCAGATCAAAGAAGACACAAAATCAGGGTACAAATATCTGATGTCAGTTTTTCCAGAGTAACAAAAAATCTCCAACAAGTGTGGTGATTAAACCCCGCATCGGAGACTTTCCTTAAGATAACTATCTCAAGCATTGACCATATTGTCAATAGCGACAACAGAAAAATTGGCCGAAAATCCAGATCGTATAGTGTAGTTGTTCGGGTTTTGTTCACTTTTTGATACGATATTCGTATGAAAGCATTTTCAGTAAAAACGCCCAAAATAGGCGCAACCAGATACCCTGACATTATTAAGAAGGCGCGTTCGGTTTATCACGAGATAGAACAACGGACCAAACGCCGACCATATATCCGTAGTGCCTACTTCAAAAAGGAGAAAATATTCTTCGATTATTTTTGGGTTCATCTTAATCAAAAACTGCCGTCAGAGAGACGACGACGATTACGATTCTTTCCTTGTGTAATCGACCTTATCGAAAATTCGCGATTCGAACCGTTCACTGAACTAAATCGTTTCAAGAGAGATGAGAGGCTATATCGTTTTACGGGTGCAACAAAAGATAATGAGTTATTCTTCGTTCAAATCAAAGAGGATCTGAAATCCAAGCAAAAGTTCTTGATGTCGGTGTTCAGCGGAGAGTAACAAAAAATCTCCTGCCAAGTTGAGGTCTGTTGCCTTGCGGCGGTACAGCAGCTCACGGCCGGAGACTTTTCTTGAGTTAAGTATTGCAAATACTGACCATATTGTCAATAGTCGCTAGTAAGCTCCTAAAGCTCACGAACATGCCGCTCACTATAGCGACAAGTGAAAGAATTGATCGAAAATCCAGAGCCGGGGCGAAAGTTATTGGCCAGAGCGTTCTTCGAGCCAATTGGCGATTTCGTCGAAAGCCACTTTTTTGTTAGCGACTGCCATAACAAACATTTCAGCTTCTTCATTGTTTGCCTCAAATTCAAAGCCGTTCAAAAACAAAAAGCGAGCGGCACTAGTGAAAGCGGTTCGTTTATTGCCGTCAACAAATATCTGATGGCGGGCAAAACTATCGAGGTAAACGGCGGCTTTTTCGAAAATTGTTGAAAATTGTTCTTCGCCAAAAACAGCGGATTGCGGCCGCTCGATTGTCGACAAAAATAGATTCATGTCTCTCACGCCATGCGAGCCACCGACGTGTTCGATGATTTGATAGTGAATATAGAGTACTTCTTCGCCTGTTAGGTAACGCGGCAAGTCGTTACTTCTTGGCGAGGGCATCGAGGACTGGACGATACTGGTCGATGAATTTATTCGTCCACTCGTGAAGCTCAGGGCTGATCGTGGTTTTGGCTGACTTTTTGACCACTATTTCAACCTCGTCACCAACGGTGACGTTAATCTTTTTTAATTCGCTTTTGGGAATTATTACCCCAGCTGAACTGCCAATCCTGATCAATTTTTGGGTCATAGTAAGATACTAATATTATTATAATGAGCTGTCAATAGCGATGACAGTGTAAAACTGCAAAAAAGCCACCAAAATTACCGGAAAATTGAGCGAAAATCCAGAGTCGGGGATTGATTTTTCGTGGTTTTGGAGTAATATTCAATCATCGACGAAAGTTGAGGAGGATCACAAATGAAGTTTCCAAGAGAGTTCGTCAGGATCTTTCTGCTCGCAATGATCAGCATATCGTTCTTCACTTGCGTGGAGGTCTGGAGTGGCCGTGCCGAGCAGCGTGGATTCGACAGAGGTTACACTGAGGGGTTGGATCTGGCTTCGCAAAACGCTGCCGGAACCATCCGCGAAGCCAAAGCGGAGGCGAAGTACGCCAGGCTTCACGCTGAGGAGTACATCTACTTTCTCCCTATCGGCCCACAGCTCACAAGCGAGCAGGCGGCCAAGGCCAGACGCTACAACGACGCGCTTCTCGTTCTCGAGCAGAACAGCTGAAACCCACGGGCCACCGGCTCGGTTGAACAAGTTTCGACCGGGCCGGTTTTTTTATTCAGTAATTTCTAGCCCAAATCCAGAGCCCGAACTTATAAGCCACGAGCAATTTAGCTCACTGCTTCGCTGCGGCCGGAGTAGTAGGCGCATTTCTGGCATTCGGGGTTATCACCTGGGTACGGAAAATTCAATAGCCCTACCATATCCGCCAACTTTTTCTCGATCGCCTTCAAATTGATTGGGACTAAATCTAAATGACTATCAAAAGTCACATCGATTGCTCCGTCGGTTTTATCTTTAACAAAGTAATGCAGTAGATACGCCCGATCTGAAACTTCGTGACCGGCTTTGCTAAACATCAAGCCGTAGGCGGCCAACTGGTCGGCGTAATACTTTTGTTTATCTTCGGCTGGGGCATTCCCGGAAGATTTATAGTCGGCCGGAATCAAACGCCCGTTACTCTCCACCAGTACATCATCAATTTTACCGCTCAAAACATAGCCGACTTTTTCATCCATAATCTGCAGGGCTGATGAATTTTCCCGCCAATTGTTCAAGGATTCTATGTCAGAGAACGGCTTAATGCCTAGATGCTCGAGTTCCAGCATCTCTGGTGGAAAAGTGCCGTCAGTGCGATATTTATCAAAGCGATTTTTCAAAATGCTATCCATGGCGGTATTCAAGAGCAATGGCAACATCGGCGCTTTGCGAAAATGGTTGTCCACCCAAAAACAAGATTGGCATTCCGTAAAGCCGTACAACCCGCTCGGACTTAATTTCCAGAGCCCTTCTTTAGTTTTTATTCTATATCCTTTCAATTATTTCTAGGTATTGTTTTTGGTCGACTCCCAGCGTCCTTAGGTTGTTTCTAATAATAAAGACTGGGAGGTCGGTTGAATGCTCGGGTAATATAATTGGTCGTAGTAGACCGTCGCGACTGTAGACCCGATGGCCACCAGTTTTGCGTGTGCAAGTACAACCAATGAAAAGTAAAAACTTCGCAAACTTTTTCCAGCTTATCGGCCTAATAGCCGGCATCTATCTGATAGGAACAGATACTTGCTCGAGAATATGACCTACTTCAAGCGGTGGGTACATCCCCGCTCCTTGTTTTTCCCAACCCAATGATAGCAACGCCTCTTCTGTTGTACCCATTCGTTCCGTTTCCTCGAAAAAGAGTTCGGTTGCTTCAGTAAAGTTTTTCCTAGCTTCTTCGATAGAAACACCGAAAGTCGACAAATCTAAAGCCGGGGTATAAGCCACGAAAGACTGACCCTCTTTGAAAATAGATACTGGTAGGGAAACAGCTAATTGCTTCATGCGTGTATCATACTACTTTTACTTTAATTGTATTATCGTGATGATGAAAAAACATTTTCAAACCGTGACATTTTGTAACGGTTTCATCTTTTCGAATTCCTTCAATAAAGCCAACTCTTGCGGCTTCCAGCGGCTAGTCCAACCAACTTTATGCGGCTTGCACAATGGACAACTTCGTCGTTTTAACTTAAATCTTTTCCGCATCCTAGTTTTTAAAACTTTACTACTTTTCGAGTATCTTCTCTGCGGGAGAGAGTCCGCCAAGAGATCGATGAGGAAAATAATTCCAGGCATCAGTCAGGGTTTCTAGTATATTTTCCAACTCCGATTGGCCGATGCCAGTATCGAATATCGAGATAGCACCGGTTAAGTCATCGTGACCATTTTCGTCAAAGATGATGGTCTTAATAAACTCTAATCCAAAATCACTTTTAGTTACTTCTAATAACCTAGCGATATCTTGTTCTATCTCCTTTCGCTTGATAAGTATCTGACGAGGAACCACGTGAGATTGTTCTAATATTTTTCGGTAAGTGTAACCTTCGGTCAATCTGCTCCAATATAATTGCAAACTTTTACAAACAGAGGGTTTCATCTCTTGAATGTAATCTACTCGTACATTGTCATCGTACTGTTCTATTAGCTCCTCTAGTTCCCGGACGAACTTTCGGTATTGCATAGTGGCGACAATTTTTGTCGCTTCTCGTTTGTACTTAGGCTTATTTTTTCTCCGGTATGCAAATGGCTCCACACGACTGCTCAAAGAAATGAATAACCACTCAGCCGTTTTTCGAATAGCTTCGCGTACTGAGCCGTGAGAGTGTTGGAGGACCTTCAGGGTGAAGTCCTTGAGCTCGTTGAAGTAGTCATCACCCAAGGTGAAGTAGAACGATGATAAGCCCGAGCAAAAAGCGACTTGGTTTTCGGGCGTTTGTATTTGGTCAAATCTTGGCAGATACTCCAAGACGACCCGAGAGGCCTTGTTGAATGCTTTACGATCAGCATGCCAAAGCTTTTCAATTTCTTTTTTAGCTTCTTTAAACTCCGATCTCTTTCCAACCATTAGTATGGTTAACAATTCTTCTAAGCGTGCTCCCATATCGACTATTACTTTCTTTTTCATAATAAACCTGTTTTATACCCCTTGGACCTAATCTGCAAGCAATGATTCCTTTGAATCTTTCAGGGAAAGAAGGTTTATCCTGAAATAACAAAGCTTGCAGTCTTCGTACAAATACGCAAAATCTGATGGGGAAAGTTTATGCATCAATCTACTGGAAGAATATACCTTAAAGTTTTTGGATAAACAATTCCAATTTGCTCAAAAGATTTTAGGTCGAGCAAGTGATGATCTAGGGAGATTATTAAATTTGCCCTTGCTTCAACGGCGCACTCTAGGATCTTATTATCGTCTGGGTCGCTCTTCACAACAGTTAGTTTCTCTTTGGGAGTCACAAATCGTGCGATATTGTGAATATGTTGGGAAAATCTCTCACGATCGCTTTCAGTTGCGTTCATTTTAACCTTCAGTTTATTTAACGCTTCGTCCAAGATGCTGTCTGTAACATACAGTTCGAATACACCTTGGTTTGCTTTTTCAAGTAGAGTTTCACAAAGTCCCGGCCGTAAAAAAGCGGCAATAAAGACGTTAGCGTCAAAAACTACTCTGAAGTTAGCCGAAGAATTTTTCGACATCGTCGTCGGTTTCGATGCCGAAGCGCTTAGCGTACTTGTCGCCAATCGCCCTTAGCTCTTGCCAAGACTTTCTGATTTCGTAACTTTCCAGTGCCTCAGCAAAAACCTGACTCTTGGAGAGTCGTTGTTTTTTAGCCAATGCGCTGGCTTTGGCGTTGATTTCGCTTGGGATTGAGATACTTACTATAGGCATTTGAGATTACTTTATTAAATATTAATAACTTTGTCAAGATTTTAGCTTTTTTTGTTCTTGAGATTTTTTGAAAGTGTATTTACTAATTACTTTCTTACCGGTTGTTGACTCGATTTCCTTACGGGCGTTGCCGGCGATACCTCCTCCTTTACGAGCCACTCGTCGATTTTCGGGAAAAGTTTCTGGCTTTTGGGCAATAGAGATTTCTGTTGTTGCGGTCTCAGCTAACATATTCAACACCAATTCCAAATTAGTCATATTGTCCCGCAGATTTTCCTTTTTCAGTTCCTTGTATTTTTTGTAATCCTTTGTTTTCAGTCCCGCCCAAGCAAAAGAAATATCATCAGTCAAAATTGCAAACTCGTTACTCGTCTTCACGCCTCTTTCCTCCCATTCATTGGCTAAATCTTTTCTAATCTCAATACTCTTTAAACGTAGATCCACCCAGGCTTTGGAATATCCTTTTTTAAGATAGGTAGTTAAAGCTCTTTGGATGGCAATCTCTGGATCTTCGGTTTCTTCAATTCTTTCGTAGCCAACCCGGGCTAACCAAAGTTTGAATGGTTCGGCGTTAGGTGATGGAATCGACTGAATAAGTCGTAACATGGCTTCGGTATCGGCTACATCCGTTAGGTAGTATTTGCCGTCAGATGCTTTCATTTTCAGTTGTCCGATTTTTTCGGACAACTCACTCCCCTCTGTCTTTAGCTTGGTCTTGAGGTCGTTCCAATACTTTCTAGGACGATCTGTTTGCGCTAGTATCTCCACAACGTCCACGACCGAAAAATACCACAGTTCCTTTTCTTCGTCCCAATGACGACGAATCTTCTGGCCTTCAAATAATGCAATTTTGCCTAACTTCCGATCACCCATATAACTATAATTCGGTTTTTGTACGGGTCTGTCAAGAGCGAGCGAACGCAGAAATCTTTTCAAATTCCTTCAACAAACTCATTTCTTTTGGTTTCCACATTATTTATTTAAGTTCAGTCTAACGGAATTACCTCAAAAAGTCTTGACACCCAACCTGTCAACCAGAGTATTAATCGAATGGGCTAAATTTAATTAGTGAGGGGTTGACTTTAACCCATATATCCGCTAAGATTCGCCTACATTGCAAGGTGACAAAAATCGCGTTGCGCGTCCCTTCACTTGAAGGAAACACAGGAGGAAACAGCATTGGAAACCTTAAGCGGTATTCGTAAACCCATCTTTGGACTGTTCCTGTTTAGTCTGCTCTGTGGCTTTGGAAAACACCTAGCCGCTAACAGCACCTATCAGGAATACAACAACCAAATAACTGTGGTTGCCAAGATGAGCACTGCGCTCCATGAGCTTGAAACAAGAGTTCAGACAGCGAAGATCGATCATCCGAAATACACTACTGATCTCAACGTTGACGACTTGGTTGCGGCAATAAATCAAGAGAAACTGGCCCTTGAAAAGGCTGACGATACTCCTGATCCGCGCCCAGTCTCGTCGGAAAGTGCTCGCGCCAAAGTAGTTGTGGCCAGAGTTAAACGACAGATCGATACCGTTAATTCGAC
>JANLIQ010000012.1 GCA_024654065.1 Candidatus Berkelbacteria bacterium
GGTCATCTCGCCTAAATTTGCCCCCTTACCACCAACCAGAGGAATGTCCTCTTTGCCCACTTCGGCAAACCAAACCACTAACTTTTTCTTCTTCCCTCCTAGCATTGGACTATCGTATCGTTTTTACAGTTCTTTGAGTAGCTGACTCAGGACATCGGCGGAAAAACCACGACGAGCTAGCAGCCCGATTGCCCTGTGTTTTCTCTTTAGGGGGTCGAGCTTAGCCCACTGTCTTTGGCGGGATTGCAGCAGGTCCTGCGCTGTCTTGAGTTCATCATCTTTCTGAATTTCTTTTGTGGCATGGTCAGCGACATCTTTCGCAACCCCACGCCTAATAAGCTCAAAATAAATCCGTCGCGGACCACGACGACTAATCGACAGCTTGTCTCGAACGTAATTTCTGGCAAGTTCCTGGTCGTTGATAAGGTTGGCTTTTATGAGTTTGGTCAAAACCTCGTCAACCTCCTCCACCTCGTATTTCTTCCCCGCCAGTCTTTCTCGAAGTTCTTTTTCGGTCCGCGCTCGGTAACCTAAAAGTTTCAACGCGTATTGTAGAGCCGATAGTCTCGGCATAAGAGCTACTCTTCTCGGACGTTACCGATTTCGCCCTTAGCAGCTAGCTCACGGATCTTGACTTCAAGCTCAGTAGCGGTCTTCGGATCTCCTTTGAGAAAAGCTTTGGCAGCCTCCCGCCCCTGCCCAAGCTTTTGCTCTCCGTACTGGAACCAGGCACCCATTTTTTCAACCAAACCGGCCTTCACGCCGAGCTCTAACAGGTCACCTTCCTTAGATATACCCGAATCAAACATTAAGTCAAACTCGGCCATTCTGAAGGGCGGAGCGACCTTATTTTTAACTACTTTGACCCGACAGCGATTGCCAATTGGCACGTCACCGTCTTTGATTTGTTCGCTTCGGCGGATGTCTAAACGTATAGAACAGTAGAATTTCAGAGCATTACCGCCGGGGGTAGTTTCAGGGTTGCCAAACATCACACCGATCTTCATCCGAATTTGGTTGATGAAAATTAAGACTGTCTTAGACTTTGAGACAGCACCAGTTAGTTTACGCAAGGCCTGGCTCATTAGACGAGCTTGAACACCCATCATTGAGTCTCCCATTTCGCCTTCAATTTCCGCTCTGGGTACTAGGGCCGCTACTGAGTCAACGACAATTACGTCAACGGCGTTGGAGCGCACCAAAGTCTCAACAATCTCAAGGGCTTGCTCGCCAGTATCTGGCTGGGAGATAAGCAGATGATCTAAATCAACGCCTAGCTTGGAGGCATAGCTGGGATCAAAGGCATGTTCTGCATCAACTAGCGCACCGAGTCCTCCCAGACGTTGCGCTGCACCGATAGCAGAGAGAGCTAACGAAGTTTTACCAGACGACTCCGGACCAAAGATTTCGATAATTCTGCCTCGTGGCAATCCGCCCACCCCTAAGGCCACATCTAAAGCCAGCGAACCGCTAGAGATTGCTTCAACATTAAGGTGGGTTTGTTGACCCATCATCATAATTGAACCGGCACCAAATTGTTTTTCGATCTGTCCGAGTGCTACTTTTAGAGCTTCGTCTCGACCAGAAGGAGCGACTGTTTTTTCCTTTGCCATTACTCTTTTGTAGCAGGTAAGACGTTTTTAGCAAGGTCTGGGTTATAGAGCACTTTAACAGTTTTAAAGGCCGTCTTTTCCGCCCGATTCTTGGCTTGGAGAACAATTTTGTTAACTCCTGGGTTGAGTTGAACTGACTGGCTAAAGTGGCCGCTAGCGTTCACAAAAATTGGTTCGGTATTAACCGTTAGAATAGCTCCACCGCTAGTACTGCCCTCGAGAGTGATCTGGTCTTTGTCGCTAGTAAATTCTGCCGGTACAGAGGTGACCTCGAGTAACGGTACGGAAGTAAACTTGTTTAGCTCGCTGGCTACGTACAAGCCAATCCCTCCAAACAGCACCACTAAGCCCACTACGCCTAAGAGTTTTGGCGTTATTAGAAACTGCCAGTCTCCAGCCTTCTTGGGGCTAAAACTAACAGAAGAAGCGTCAGGCTGGTGCCAGTTAGTAGCCCTTTCAGTCTTGTAGGTTGTGATAATTTTATCTGGGTTAAGTTTCAAAAACTCGGCGTAACAACGAACATAGCCGAGGTTATAGGCTTCAGCGGGGAGGCGATTGTAATTGCCGGTCTCTAGCGCCGAGAGGTATTTGAGCGGAATCTTGGTGGCGGCCTCAGCTTGCTCAAGGGAAATTTCTGCTTTAGAGCGAGCTGTTCTCAGAACACTACCAAGGCTCCGGCGCTTGCCTAATTGCTTGGTGACAAAGCCGTCCATGTATTTCTCACCGTAGAACCTTTTTTGGCATAAATCAATGCCAGGATGATTTGCGGCCTATGGCCGCCTGGCTGATGCGAGGAGGGATCTGTCAGCTTCGCTCCAAGATGATTCGTTTAGTAAATCCACCCCGTTCGATGGCTTTTTTCGATCGCATTGCCTCGAGCTCGTCTTTGCTTACGCCCAACGACCCGGCGACAGCGTAGATAATTTCCAGCAGATCAGCCAGTTCTTCTGCATTCTTCGATTCTAGGAACTCCGCCATTTCTTCTTGGAGTTTCTCGATCGCTTTATGTTTATATTCCTCGCTGGTGGCAGTATGTGTCACCGACTTCCCGCCTTTGGCTGTAATTATCTCTGGTATCCTGTCCCGAACGAGCTTATTGTATTCTTTCACTTCTTGAATCCTAAATCGTAAATCTTAATTCTATTTTTTACGGCCCTAGGTAGTCGTCAGGAGAAACTAGTACGTCCCGTGGTTTGGCGCCGTCGGCTGGACCTATCACCCCTTCGGCTTCGAGCAGATCTAGTAAACGCGCTGCCCGAGCGTAACCAACTTTCAGACGCCGTTGCATCAAGCTGGCCGAGGCCTTACCGGCTTGGATAGCCAGCTCGCGGGCCTCATTGTATAAATCATCCTCGCCACCGTCGTGAGCACCACCGCTACTACTATGCATCCCCTCCTTGAGAGATGGCCTGTAGGTGGTAATCGACTCGTCATAAACGGCTGGCGCCTGGCCCTTCAAGAAATCTGTGACAGTTTTAATCTCTTTGTCTTTAAGAAATACCCCCTGGATACGTCGTGGCTGGGGTCGCTCAGAACTTATAAATAACATGTCTCCCCGACCCAAGAGCTTGTCTGCTCCCGTTTGGTCTAAAATTGTTCTTGAGTCAGCGTTTGAAGCAACGGCAAAGGCAATGCGGGAAGTGATATTGGCTTTGATTAGGCCTGTGATAACATCGACCGAGGGCCGTTGGGTAGCAACAATCAAGTGGATGCCAACGGCTCGAGCCATCTGGGCTAATCTAACAATTGAGGCTTCGACTTCATTTGAAGCTTGGGTCATAAGATCGGCTAATTCGTCAACGACGACAATAATGTAAGGTATTTTTGTTTCGCCGACCGGAATGGCGTCGTTAAAAGCCTCGATATTGCGACGATTGTGTGAGGCTAGCAGTTGGTAGCGACGCTCCATCTCTGCCACCGCCCAACGTAAAGCCGAGATCGTTTTTTCGGTCTCGGTGATGACCGAGGTCAGGAGGTGCGGAATGCCATTGTATTCGCTGAATTCGACCCGTTTCGGGTCAATTAAGAGCAAGCGCATATCCTGAGGGGTGTTACGATAAAGCAGGTTAATCAGCACTGAGTTCATACAGACCGACTTACCCGATCCTGTCGCTCCAGCAATAAGTAGATGGGGCATCTTCTTCAAGTCAGCAACCACAACATGCCCAGCAACATCTCGGCCAAGAGCTAGCGCTAAATTGGAGTCAACTTCCTTATAGCCGGGAGACTCTAACACTTCCCGTAACGACACCATTGCTGCTACTTTGTTTGGTACCTCGATTCCCACTAGAGACTTACCTGGGATTGGTGCTTCTATTCGAACCGGGTGAGCAGCTAGTGCCAGCGCAATATCACTGTTTCGGGCGGTGATATTAGTTAGCTTCACTCCTTCTGATGGCTTGAGTGTGTATTGGGTTAGGGTAGGGCCGATATTAACCTCACTCATCGCTACCTCAACCCCAAAATCCTTAAGAGTTTTTTTGATTATTTCGACGTTTTTACCGATGTCTCCGCTTTCGGCTTTCGTTGCAGCAGAGTAGTCAAGCAGTTCCAAAGACGGAAACTGCCAGTCGCCATTAGCAGCCACTAGCGGCACACCTGGCATATTATGATCGGGCTGCATGGATTTTACGGGTACCCGTGACTGGTTAATTTTAACGCCGACCTGTTTAGCGCCACCTAAATTGAGCTTTTCCCAGATTGCCCGGAAAGAGATACTAAAAGCCAACATAAACGAAATCAGGATAGAGACAATTAAAGCAATAAAGCCGCCAACATTACCCAGGACCGAACGATAGACTCCAACGACGCCCTCACCAATCGATCCACCAGTAGAGCCGAAAATCGCCGGGACTAATAGAAACAATAATATAACGCCAATGATACTGGTTGCTCGTAAAACATCGGATTTCATCATCATCAAACGGATACCTATATAAATTAGGACAAAAGGAGAAATGTATTTAAGAATACCGAACAACCGATCCGACAGCCCTAAGAAAGTTTCACCTAAGGCTCCGGCTAATTGAAAAAGGCCAAGTCCAAATAGCAGGCCAAACAATATCAGCAAGATTGCCACAATCTCTCGAGCGGTATCCGGCTCAACCGCCCAAACTAAATTGTCTTTTAACGTCGGTACTCGCTTCCGTCCGCGAGTGCTATAGCGCCGTCTGCGATTAAAAATCCCCATCAATACCACTCTAGCAACCTGGGAGTTATTTTCTAGGGCCACTGGCTCTTAACTCCATGGTGTGAGGCTGACGTAGGTGGGTGTATAATGAACAAATCCGACTGCACCTAGAGTTGGGTTGGGGTCGGAATTTTTCGCACAAGGATGGTACATAGGAAATGCAGTTATTCTTGCAAACTCTCGTTCTTGCGGGAGGTTCGTAGTGAGCATGGGGAAGTATGGAACGCCGACGAGAAAGAAGGCGGCTCTGCAAGAGAAGCGGGACAAGAAAGTCCAGAAAGCTAGGGCTGCCGAGAAGAGCTTTGGGGCTAGACCCTTGCGCAAGCGCATTCGCCGGCTGATTCGGGCGGGCAAGGGATTTCCCAGGAGGCCTTCTCGAGTCGCGGTCTACGCCTGAGGGTAAGGCGCACACCACAACTTCGTCCCCGGCACTGTGTGCCGGGGCGATCCAATTCTAAACCTGTATTACCACTGGGATTACCATCGGACGACGCTGGGTTTTTTCAAACAAGAACTCTCCGATGTCGTCTCGCATCGCTTTCTTGAAGAATTCCCAGTTTATTGTTCCCCTACCAGTGTGAAGCTCGTGAAGTTTTTTAATTTGAGTTCGAGTGTTGGCGATCAAGTCTTCGGATTCTTTCATGTATACGAACCCTCGAGAAATAATGTCGGGACTCGTCAGAAGCGTCCCCTTCTGGCCATCCACCGTCATGATAATCAAGAAGATGCCGTCAGCCGCCATAGTCTGACGATCACGCAAGACTACTTCACCAACGTCACCTACGCCGAGGCCATCGATCAAGACATAGCCGACCGGCGCTCTCTCTTTGGAGATTCTTCCTCCCTTAGCATCAAATTCAACAATCTGGCCGTTCTCGACAACCAAACAGTTTTCTTCTTTCATACCGAGACCGCGAGCTAGTTTGCAGTGTTCTACGAGATTGCGGTAGTCACCGTGAATCGGGATTAGATATTTTGGCTGAAGAAGGGAGATCATCAGTTTCATCTCTTCGCGATTAGCATGCCCCGATGAGTGAATGTCTAATTCTTTATTTGTAATAACATCGGCACCAAGTCGGTAAAGATTGTTGATAGTAGCAGAAACAGCCTTCTCGTTACCCGGAACCTGAGAAGCCGACAGAACAACTGTGTCTCCTTTTTTGATATTAACATGGCGGTGCTCTCCAGTTGCCATACGGACAAGTGCTGAGAACTCCTCGCCTTGTGAGCCAGTACACATAACCACTAGCTTATGGTCGGGGATACTACCAACGGTTCGAAGATCGGTTAAGATCCCCTGCGGCACCTTTAAGTATCCAAGCTCCATGGCAATATTGATGTTCTTTTCCATTGAACGTCCAGATATCGCTAGCTTACGGCCCGAAGCCGCACAGGCGGTAACTACGTGCTGGATTCGGTCGATACGGGAAGCAAAGCTGGATACAATAATCCGTCCTGGAGATTTAACGAATATGTCTTCTAACGCTCGTCCAACGACTTGTTCGCTCATGGTGTAACCAGACTCCATTACATTAGTTGAGTCAGAGAGTAGACAGAGAACTCCCCGTTTTGCTAATTCAGCTAATTTTGTAAAATCTGTTGGTTCACCAAACGGTGGAGTGAAGTCTATCTTCCAGTCTGTAGCGTGATAAATGAGTCCAACAGGCGTTGTCAGGGCTAGACCGAGAATATCCGGAATTGAGTGCGTCATCCGTACGGGCTCAAGCACAAAGGCGCCTATCTGGATTTTCTCGTTTGGTTTGATAATTCGAAAATCTGCTCCTTCAATACCGTGTTCTTCGAACTTAGACTTGATAAGACCAGCTGTTAGTGGAGCGGTGTAAATCGGAACTCGAAACTTCGGGTAGATATATGGCATTGCGCCGATATGGTCTTCGTGACCGTGGGTGACAATGAAGGCACGAACTCGATCCTTGTTCTGTTCGAGGTAGGTTGTATCACAAATCACATAATCAATTCCCGGCATATCAGCATCAGGAAACTTAATCCCAGCATCAATAATAAGAATGTCGTTGTTGTATTCATACAACAACATATTTTTGTCGCCCGTCTCGCCAGAGCCCCCAAGAGGAATTATCCGTAAAGTGTTATTGGCGGCTCGAGCAATCACCTTAGCCGTAGGCGCACCTTCTGCGGCACCCGTGGGACCAAATTTCAGGCCAGCCTTATCAGGGCGACGGAAAGGCTTGTTGTCGCGGCGAAATGACCTAGGTTGACCACCAGCGGCATTTTGTGCAGGACGATTACGAGGCTTGAAATCTCGACGTCCCCTTGGTCTGTTAGTACTAGGAATAGATCCGCTAACTGGTGGTGAATTTACAGGCTGGGGTGCTAATATTTGTCCCGCGTCGGAGATGTCGACAATACCGTCGACTGATTTGTCGGTGCTAGTTTCAGCACCGGAATTAGGTTGATTCAAAATGAGTCCTTTCTAAATGATGTGTTTCTAATTGGAGTACTTAGGTCGGGTGAAAACCCGAGTTAGTTTTAATAGTATAACAAGACCCTGGGAGAATGTCAACTTGACATATTGAATACCGTCATATACAGTTTCCGTATATGATGAATACAAAGACATTTAATATTGTGCTGCCGAAAGATTTGGTGGCCAAGGTTGATATCGCTGCAAAGAAAGAATACCGCAACCGGAGCGAACTAATTCGCGAGGCCTTACGGGTTTATCTAAAAGATCAACAAGAGTGGGCGGAGATCTTCGAATACGGCCGAGCGCAAGCTCGAAAATTAGGCGTCACCAGCGAGGCAGACATCGACGAAATCGTCACCGACTACCGTCATGGTCGATGACCGGCTGACGGTTGTCATCGATACCAATATCCTTGTTTCGGCCATCATTTTTGGCGGTAAGCCGGAGGAGGTCCTGAAGCAAGCCACCTCACATCGGATCAGGGCGGTTACTTCGCTAGTACTTTTAGCGGAATTGAGCGGAGTATTAACCAAGAAATTTAATTACGCTGATCGAAGAGTTCGAGCGATCGAAGAAAAATTGAAGCAAGGCTTTGAGGTAGTTGTTCCATCACGAGAGGTAAAAATACTCAACTCCGCTGACGACCGAGTTCTGGAGACAGCTCTGGCTGGCCGATGCCGT
>JANLIQ010000015.1 GCA_024654065.1 Candidatus Berkelbacteria bacterium
TACTTCTCATAACACACCTCCTTGATTTATTACGGTTCGGCCTAACGTATAGCTAAGGGGCGCGCCGAAGGCGCGTCCCAGCGACCAAAGGGAGCGAACTTGAGCGTTGGGTTAGAACTAAAACTACCTGTCTTGATTGATTTCAAAAGTGTTCTCGCAAGTTGTGCATTGATAAGTATGCGTATGCTGAGATACTGTCCCATCAGCACGTTCATAGCCACGTGATTTCATTTCCTCTCGCGGAATATTTCGGAGAGTGCCTTTACAGGAAGGACAGTATTTAACTTCAGATTGTGGCCCGCTAATGTTCGCCATACATTTTCCTTGTAGTTCTAACGCAGAGCTAACCTGCGAGCTACGAGGCGCGAAGCGCCGACGTAGCGAGTCAGGTTGAGCGACGTGTTATACGCCTATTCACTGACCTCACCGTAAGCCATTTTCATTAGCTCACGGAGAAGTGGTTCGTGTTTCTTAACATCGCCTTTACCGAGACGGATACGGTAGCGACCCCACTGTCTGTCATACTCCATGACATCAATGCCGGCTCCCTCCAACTTGGATTGGATTTCTTCTGAATGATCGAGCCGTGGCTCGAACCTTACCCAGTCTTTCTTGGGACGAAAGATGAGGAAGTTTTTTGGCTGTCCGCTCTTTGTAGCGAGGCCGATATAAAACTTGTTGTATTTTAGTGTCATGTCTGGCGCAAACTCGTTTACTAGGCCCAGAAGCGAATCTGTCATTTCCAATGTACCTTTCGATCCTCGTTTTTCCCAATATGCTCTGTCTGTGACTTCTTGAACCTCTTCGTCTTCGTCGACCAAGCCAAGGCGCATTTCATTTAGGACGGTAGTAAACACAAGCGAGACTTGATCCCCGAACCGGAACGCCTGCATTTGGATGGCTACAAGGGGAATGAAACCGTTAAAGAGGTTGATGACATTTAGAAACCGGCTTGTAATTTCCTCTGCTACTAAAACCGCAGTGTGTTCGTATTGGGGGTAGCGTTTCCTTTCAATATCCCAATACTCAATTGTCCGAATGATGTGCGACTCATCCGATTTTCCAAGTTGGATTTCGATTTCATAGCGTCTGTTTGCCTCTGCATCCTGGCACAGAAGATCGAGACGACCCCCTTGAGGGTGAATTCGTTCTTTGTCTTTCAGAATGAGATCGCCAAGCCCGAGAAGGGATGGGTCCTCGGCAATACGCTCCTGTACCCAGCGCTCGTTTAGCTCAGGATGACCTTTGAGGAAAATTCTTTCAGGCTTCGCGTATTTCAGGCTGCTCACAGTCGGCTCCCGTTGCTCGGTATCGTTTTCATAGGCGTATAACGTTTGAGGTAACCGGCCGCCGGAGCGCACAGCGCGGAGGGAACCTGCAAGCGCAGCTTGCAGGCGGTCCGGTTGACCGAGAGGTTAGAGGCGTTCATGCGAAAGGCATTTTGCATAGGCCGCAAAGAAGGAAGGCTGTGGCCTCACGCGGATAATCTCGCTGGGTTCGACACTCCGTTTGAGATAGCCTTCACGACCGTGAACGAAGGCTTCCGGGTTCAGCCGTCTATGGAAGAGGCTTAGCGCATTTATGGCGAATGGGACACGCGAAAACGTCTGTAGCTCCCTTGGAGCTATAGATACTTCAACGACAACAGGGTTACCAATGGCCCGTAGCTTTTCTTCAATAGATGGTCGCTGAGTTATCGGGGCGTACACCGCCTCGCCGCCGAAATAGGTGAAGAATCGTTCCGTCCCAGAGTCGATAACCTGGTCCGGCGCCAGGCAGAACCAAAGAGTGCCGTTACGGCAACCGTCTTGTTGCCCGGGAAAGAAGGCGTTCCAGTCTTGCTGTATTTGACTCAATTCTTCTTCGGAGAATCGATGGCCAAACCGTTCGAGAAATTCGGTTTGCTGCCGCTGTCGATCAAGCACTCGGAGACCAGACATTTCGAAATATCCAGACTCCGGTTCCTTGGTGCAGTGATATCCGATTACGCTGTGTTGGGAGATGAACTCTTCGAGGTCGTCGGCAATTGAACGAAATGGCTCTAATTCGATCAAGGATTCCATGAACTTGTTCGAGAGCAACAAGGCCGTCAGGGACGCGACACGTTCCCTGATTTCCTCAGGCCACCAGTCATCATTGTCCAAGGCGAGGTGCACGGATCAGCCCCCTAGCGGTTGAGATGTACCGCGCCGCTGCCGAACTTGCTGAAAGGGCGCGATGCTTCCGGCGTCAGCACCAGCGAATAGTTTAGAGTTTTTTCCCGCCGTTTTTTGCGGCTCTCTTTAGCTGTTTTGCCCTAAGCTTAAGATATTCAGCTTTCCGTTTTTCTTCATTACCGTCTGATTTAACGAGAGCATGCGCCCAAAGGCCCTTATCCACGCTTCCGCTCTGAAGCTCTTCTTCTGCCTTTCCGTAAAGATGAGAGTCATGCTCGTCAAGCCGAGATGTGACTTGATCTCTTACGTCTTTAGCGGTTCCCAGCGCGCTAGAAATGATTTCCGTAGCCGACCTACCCCCTGACTGCATGAGCCGCCGAAACAGAAGGAGGCCGACCACGACACCGACTGGCATTCCAACAACCCAGGCAGCTGTTGTTGAATGAGTAAGCTGCCATGTAGTCCAACCAGCACCATAGAACAAACCAAAGCCGACGCCACCAGCGATTACCAGAGCAATTATTGGATGCACAACCTTACCTCCCAGAAGACTCTAACGAAAAGCTTGAGCGGCGCGCCGTATTTGCGCGTCCGCCTCGAAGCGATTGTTAGTGCGCACTATTGCGTGGTGGAAGGCCAGTAGAAACATAAATAGA
>JANLIQ010000046.1 GCA_024654065.1 Candidatus Berkelbacteria bacterium
GCAAAGACAACAGGTGGAGGAACGTAAGGTTGTTGCTCGTTCGCCGATGATCCAGTTCGCAAAACGCTTTCTCTTGGTACTGATTATCACCGTTGCAATTCTCTATGTTGGACAGTCTATAAATCAAAAGATCGCCAAAGCCGAAAGTAAAATCGAGGCTATGAAGTAATGTCGTGGTGGAGTTGGCTCTTCGGTGGCGGTAAGAAGACTACACCTAAGATTGATTGGCTAGAAATCGAGTCTCGACAGAGGCAGATAGACGCTATTAGCGCACAGAACAGCCAGCTCGCTTTTAAACAAGCGATTATCGAGTCGGACAAATTGATTGACTCGATCATGAAGAATTTAGCTGGTGGAGCAACTTTTGCCGATCGACTTAAGGCGCTCAGACCTAAATTCCCCCGCGGGTCTTACGATCAGCTCTGGAAAGCCCATATCAAACGGAACGAACTGGTTCACGACAACGGTAGTTTTGTGGCTGATTGGGAACTCTCGACTCATATGCGGACATACAGAGAGGTAGTAACGGTCTTAAGGGGGATTAGCCTACGATGACATACCAGTTGACTGTTGGGTTAGAAGTTCACGTTGAACTAAAAACTAAAACTAAAATGTTTTGTGGTTGTGCCAACGATCCTTTTGACTCAAAACCCAATATTAACGTTTGTCCGGTTTGTTACGGACTACCTGGGTCATTGCCGTTACTAAATAAAGAGGCGATTCGGCTGACAGTTGAATTGGGCCAAGCATTAAACGGCCAAATTGCCGAGAATACCTTTTGGGCTCGCAAAAACTATTTCTACCCCGATCTACCAAAGGGTTATCAGATTTCTCAATCTACCTCGCCCTTAGTTAAACAGGCTAGAATCGAAATCGATGGCGTGAAACACCAGATTCAACGAATTCATCTGGAAGAAGATGCGGGCAAGTCGGTTCACCAAGCCGATCAATCGGCTTCACGGGTGAATTTTAATCGGGCCGGGGTGCCACTCATGGAGATGGTCACCGAACCAGATTTCCACTCTGCCGAGGACGCTAAGCGTTTCTGTCAGGAAATCCAGCGAATAGTCCGCGCACTTGGAATATCCGATGCAGATATGGAAAAAGGCCAGATGCGTTGTGAGGCCAATATATCAATAGCCCCTAGCAACTGGCAACTAGCTACTAGCAAAGAAACCGAAGGCCAGAAGCCAGAAGCCAGAAGCCAGAAGCTTGGAACAAAAGTGGAAGTTAAAAATATTAATTCCTTTCGAGCCGTTGAGAAAGCAATTACTTACGAGTACGAACGACAAACGGAATTATTAGACAAAGGAGAGTCTGTTATACACGAGACTCGTACCTGGGACAGTATTGCTAGCAAAACAGTATCTATGCGCTCCAAGGAGACCAGCGCTGACTACCGATATTTTCCTGAGCCAGATTTACCGATCGTAGAGATAGAAGTTGGGGCGGTAAAAAGTGCGCAGCTTCCGGAAGATCGACGTCGAGCACTGGAGTCGATTGGTACGCCGGCGGCGATCGCTCAGTCTTTAGTAGATAAACAACTCGACAGTAGAGTACTGGTAATCAACAACCGAGAGCCCGAGTTAACGAAAGAAGCGGCTCATCTGATGTTAGAGTCGACGGCCTTCGCTAGTTTGAATCTTGAAGATCAGACTAAGCTCTTAAGCGCCAAGAAGTCGGGCGGTTGGACAAAAGATACCCTCACCGTCGCGATGAAGGAGATTGGTAACGGCAAGACAGCTGAAGAAGTAATCGCCACCTACTCCGAGAAGTTCGTGCTAGAGCCAATTATTGTTGAAGTGATAACTGCCAACCAAGCAGCTGTTAATGACTATACTTCAGGAAAGGAAAACGCTCTCCACTTCTTAGTGGGCCAGGTGATGGCCAAAACCAAGGGTAAGGCCAACATCAACGAAGTTCGAACCGAGCTAAAGGATATTCTCGGCCAGTAACAGCTCACTTGTGGTACGCTAGATATTAATGGCTGTCACATCATTTGCTGATCGGATTTTTGATCTGTTGGCCAAATCGTGG
>JANLIQ010000048.1 GCA_024654065.1 Candidatus Berkelbacteria bacterium
CATCAACCTTGACAGGACGTGTGCGACAACCATGACGTCCAAAGGGGTCGTTCATGTGCGCCGAGCTGTCGGCTGCAACTGGGTGATGTCTAGTGGCGACAAGCCACCAAAGCAAGTTCGGCAAGGAGGCTGAGGTGGACGGCTGATGACGTCGACTCAATCATCCGTCCGGAGAGCTTCCAAGCTTACCGGACGGTTTCTTTAATTCCCCGCCAAAAGAAAACGGTTCAAAATAAATGCCCCGGCAGAGCCGGGGCGGTCGAAGCTAGTCGCCGTGGTCGAGTCGTTTCAGAATCCTGACGCAGTGAGTGTCGTTATGCAACTCACCTTTCAGGAAGCTTGAGCGGACCCAAGCATGGTCTCCAATGAACGGATCTCCGGAGCGCTGAAGCTCCTCAACCTTCAGGGGACGAGTCGAGTCGAGATCGATTTGGAGATCGTTCCACCCGCCATCCCACAGAATGGTCACGTTTCTAGCCTTCATAGCCACCTCCTGACGATTACTCGCCAAGCGAGGCTATAACTTTGAGTAATCGTTTTGTTTTTGTGCTGGGCTAATTGCTCAGCCAAGCGTGGTTATCCTAGCTCTTCCTAGGGGAAAAGTCAAGAAGCCCACTAAAGAAAACGGCTCCGCATTTTCTTCCGGGGGTAGCAGCCAAATACCACAGAAGACGTTAATCTACTTTACGACATATATGTCACAAGTATCCCTAGATCACCGTATGTCATATATGACATACGAGGCATTAGACGAATAGTGGAAATCTCCTAAAGTATTTATCGTGATTCTGCTAAAATAAAGCGGTAATGAAACAACTAACAGCGGTGATCCGCAAGGAGAACGATTGGTTTGTGGCTGAAAATCCCGAAACCGGTGTGGCCAGTCAGGGCAAGACCGAACGGGAGGCTTTAGTCAGCCTCAAAGAAGCTGTTAGCTTGTATCTGGAAGAAGCCGGAGCTCCAGCGATTCAGAAAGTTACCATCAAGCCGCTTGTAGTCTAATGCCGTTACCGCTTTTGAGCGGAAAACAAATTATCAAAATCCTAGTCAAAGAATTTGGTTTTGCTATGTCGAGACAAAAAGGTTCGCATATTTCGTTGTATAAGTTTGTCGGTGGTCACAAGATTGTTACGGTTGTCCCTGATCATCGCCAAGTCCAGCGAGGAACGTTGCGTAGCGCCTTAAGGCTAGCTCGGGTAACTGAAGAGGAATTCGAAGTAGCCGCTAAAAATTAATCTTCCTGCCAAAAGAAAACGGCTCTAACCAGTTGATTTTTTGATAGTCTTTGAGTAAAGTGCGGGAAGTCCTGTGGAGGGAGCTATGTTTCGAAGATATCTGTCGCTTCGCACCCCACATCAGGAGTGCACTTCTATTCTCGATATGTCTACTAAGGGTCTGTCAGGCGCATTTCTGCTCATCGACGTCGATAACACGATTTGCCTGCGCAAAACGGATGAAGTTGATGAAGCGATCATCTCGTTCCTGCTACAGCTCCGAAGAGATGGTAGGGTCAAGGAGATCTGTCTTCTGTCAAACGTCGTTTCACGTTCGCAACGCCGAGTCGATCGGGTCGCACGTATTGCCCGAAAACTTCAGTGCAACTACGTCTGTGCTTTCTGGCCCTGGATAAAACCAAGACCAGAGCCCTACAGAGAGGCGCTGACCAAAATCGGAGCGTGGCCTGAAGTGACTGTCATGATTGGCGATCAGTTACTCACGGACATTCTAGGTGCCAACAAACTCGGAATGCGAACCGTGCTGGTACGGCCACTCGGCAAGGATCATTTCATCACTCGACCAAGAAGGATCTGGGAACGCCAGGTTACCCGACTTCGTCGGATCTTCAATGTCACGAGCCCGTCGTCATAGGCGGGCTTTCGATTTTCCCACCAAAAGAAAACGGCTCCGCCTACCACAACCGCACTGTCGGGTACAATACCCTATTGACCTTTCTTACAATTACGATAATGTAAGAGTAATGAGTAACACTATCATTTCAGATAAGTACCAAGTGGTCATTCCTAAAGCGGTTCGCGAGAAAGTTAATCTTAAGCGCGGACAGATCCTTCATGTCTATTCTATTGATGACGGCAGCGTTCTACTAACTCCGCAAAAGAAGTGGCCAGAGGATTATATCGGCAGTCTCAAGGATGCGTGGAAAGGTGTCGATGTCGTCGAGTACTTGCGACAAGAACGCAATTCATGGGATTAGATTTTTCAAAGTTACTAACAAAAGACAGGAGTATCGCCCTTGATTCAACCGTTTTCATTTATGCGCTTAACGAGCACGAACACTTTCCAGATGCCGCAAAGCTACTCTCTGCCGTAAAGGAAGGACTAAACACAGCCATGACGTCAGTAATGACACTCTTAGAAGTGGCTGTCCATCCATACAAGACCGGAAGCGCGCAGTTAGTAGAGGAACATCGAAAGTTCATCAGCGGTAACGGGAAAATAAGAATCGTCGATGTCTCTCAAGCAGTCGCACTGAAAGCAGCTGAACTACGGGTCAAATATCACCTGAAAACTCCCGATGCGATTCATCTGGCGACGGCTATTGAAGCTAACTGCTCGCTATTCTTTACTGCAGACAAAGATTTCCAAACGAAAATTTCTGAAATAATAATCATTCATATTGAGCCAACACCAAAGGCATAATAGAGCGAGTATGAAACGAGCCCTTGAGTTTACAGTTCAAAAAGAAAACAGTTGGTATATTGCCACACACCCAGAGACAGGTATGACCAGTCAGGGCGAGACTAAAAAAGAAGCGATCGCCAATCTTTATAAAGCTATTGCTCTGCACCGTGGGCTAAGCCCCGATCTGTATATACAACTCGAAAGAGTCTTCAATGATTACGACGGAGCGTTAAAAGCGCTAGCTGATCGCTAGCGTTGCAGGCGGGTGCTGAGCCCCCGAGTGGTATACTTGCCGTATCAATTAGCTGAAATAATATTCGAAATAAATGAAAGGAGACAATGGCCGAAGAACAACAACCAGAAATTATGATGAGTAATGCCACACCTATTCTTTACACAGATTCAGTCTTGGTAAACAGAACTCCATTTGGAATTAATTTGGAGATCGCCCAAAGTCTGGGTAGCCACCAGAAGCAACAAGTGGTGGCCCGAATTGGGATGTCGCTCGAACACGCCAAAGCCCTACTGGACGTGATGTCCAAAGTTATCGGCACCGACGAGAAAAAGAGCATCGGTTTCCGAACCGGTGAAGACAGCTAGCTTCAACCACGACCGAATTTACAAGGTTAGCACAGGCGGGAAAACACGTAGGGTTAATTTTTGAAGTTTGATGTGATATTCTGAAATTGCACTTAAGGAGGAGACAGAATTGAATTTTCCGCCTGGCTTTAGGGGCTGGTCGCCCGCAATCTATGCCTTCGGCATTATCCTTTTGGGGGGCTTCATCATCTACATATCGTCCCATTAATGGGGCGGTGACTCGGGGCCGATTCGGCCCCTTTTTTGTAAAAAAAGAGGCGACTAGGACAGTCACCCCCGTTAGGGTTCTTCGGTCAGGAGAGGTAGTATTTGCCTCATCCGCTCTACTGAACGATGGATGTTCTCCTGCGCCCTGGCTTCTAGGGGCCTGAAGAACTGATGTTGAAAGATCCCTCGTTCGGCCAGGCGCTCTAGGATTTCAATTCGACCTTTGATAAAAGTCTGATCGTCAGTCTGGTAATACTCCTGAAAGATCTTCTTCGTATCGCAAAGTCAATCGGAAAGACAGGAAAAATGGAAAGTATCAAGCTACTAGCTGGCTGACAGCAATCTCGTCGAACGTTGGAGCGATAACGATATCTTTAAAAACAATTTGTTTAGGAGTTATAGAAACGAGAAATTGACGGGGGATAATTCGTTCGTTTAAAAATTGGCCAAGATAAAAACGAATAATGAGTCCGGTATCGGCGTCGATAACGAGATCACTTATTTTGCCAATTTTTCGACCTGATTCAGTTTTAGCCACGACGCCTAAAACCGTACCATATTGGTGTCGTAATTGATCAAAAGGTTTTAGATCTTTCTGAATATTCTTTTCGCTATCTATCACGATTTCACCCCTTTCAACTTCCAGGGTGTCGACATAATCAATTCTGCCAAAACGAGTTAACACCGTCCGTTGGCTGGTTTGAAATCCGGCGATTCTTGCATCACGACCGTCAAAAATAATTCTATCCACCGTGGCGAGTTTTTTACCATCAGTCAATCGAATCGATGCACTTGCTAATTGTGAGACTTCCAAAACCATATATTCATGGTAGCAAAACCAAACTCAATGCTCTACACTTCTGGATGGAGGGATGAAGAAAACAACAAAGCCTTTTTTTCGGTATAAAGTCAAAGATGAGAAAGGTCATGTCCGTTCTGGCCGGGCAACTGGTACACTTGCGGCAGTTCGTCGCTTACTGCAAAGTCGACACTATACGATAATCTCAATCATCGAAGAACGGTCGGCTATAAGTCGGTTTTCTTTTGGTAAAGTTTCTGCCAAAGACCGGTCAATTATGTACCGCGAACTTTCAACAATGTTGAAAGCCGGTGTTGGTATTACCCAAGCGATCGATATTGTAGCTGAGACACCAAATAAAAGATTGCGTGTCGTCATGAGACAAGTCCATCTTAGCCTGGAGAACGGTTTTGCGCTGTCAGTAGCGATGGCTGGTCAATCAAAAACATTCCCAGAAGTGGAAGTTGGCGTTGTCCGGGCCGGTGAAGCAACCGGTAATTTAGTAAAAGTTTTGGATGATTTAGCCACGAGTACTGCTCGTTCAGCCGAATTTGTTGGCAAGGTTCATGGGGCAATGATTTACCCAGCTTTTATTTTTGTAGTGATGGTTATCGTTGGAGCTATTATTTTAACCAAAGTAATTCCACCGATTAAAGATATTTTTAGCTCCCAGGAAACTGAATTACCAGTTTCGACAAAAATTTTACTAGCAATGACTGATTTTTTGATTAACGAGTGGTTATTACTACTCGGTATCGTACTAGGAATTGTGGTTATCATAAAACTTTTCACGATGACTAAACCTGGTAAAGAAGTTGGTAGCTATCTTGGACTCCATTTTCCGATTTTTGGGCCACTTACCCTACAAGTTTATTTAGCTCGTTTTAATCGAACATTGTCGCTGTTACTTTCGGCAGGGGTTCCCATCTTGGAAGCAGTAGGGATTATTGCTGATTCCACTCCCAATACTATTTTCCGGAGAACCCTAAGATTACTAATGCGTTCCCTTGAACAGGGTGCGGCCGTAACTTCAACGATGCAAGATAATAAGTATTTTCCAAAGATGATGACCCAATTACTTTTCGTTGGCCAGCAGTCTGGTGATTTAGGTGGCTCAGCTTCAACTTTGGCTGAGTATTTTGAGCAAGAAGTTGATGGAAAATTACGATCTTTCTCGGCTCTTATCGAACCTTTTATTATTGTGATTTTAGGTGGAGCAGTAGCATTTATCGTTATTTCTGTTCTTCAACCTATTTACAGCTTAACTGGATCGTTCTGATGAAAACTAAATTTCAATTATTGGGGTGAATTAGGTATGCTAACTACAAGTATATGAAGTTTATTGGATGGGGGAAATTAAGAGGTTTTACTTTAATTGAGTTATTGGTGGTGATAACCATTATTGGAATTTTGATTACCCTAGTAACGGTAGCTGTTGTGCCTGTTCAGAGAAGAAGTCGAGACGCCAAACGTAAAGCCGAGATTAATAGTTTTCTGTCGGGAATTAATTTATTTAAGGCAGATTTTAAAATTTATCCTAATCCGACTTTTTATTTAGGGAGTTACGGTGGTTCGACTTTTGATACTGATATTCCGAAGAATCCTAACTCAAACTATGCAGTTGCTAGTGATATAAAGAGCAACTGTAATCCAGCAAGCATTGGTCAAACAAATACCTTCCTTAATTTAAACGGAGTACTTGGCTTGACAGATCCAATGAAGCCGACCGAAGACGAAATGAATAGAAACCCGTTATTAATGAAACCCGGCTTTGCCTCAGTCAACAATTTTCTTATCTGTTTACGATATATGGATAGGGTGCTCGCAGATCCCAAACCAATCACGGCCAACCCCTGGGACAAATATCAGTATAGGGTTTCTTATGATTACGGTGATGTGATCGTCACGTCAAGGCTTGAGAACGATACAGACTCTGACTCTGTTATATTATTTACTGATAGTAAAGCAAACACCATCAAGCGCTACTATAAGGGCAGTGGAGTGGTTGTGCGTCATCTTGACGATAGTAGCGATGTGGACGGTGACTCGAACGGCTTTTTCACTAGCTTGGCTGGTGGGATCAACGACGGCAGGTATCTCTATCAGTGTCTGAAAACACCACCCACACCTACCGACATTAGTCGAGACAATCGAGTTAGCTACGAACCAATAGTTTCGAGTGGTTCTAATTGGGTGGCTAATACCACCCAATGCTATAACGATACAACGGGGTTGGGTGTTGTTGATGCGTTCTAACTCACCTGGATACTCGTTAATCGAACTACTAGTGGTAATCGCCGTTATCACCGTAATTGGTATTACCAGCATCCCAAATCTTTTTAATCGTAATGATCGGATGTTACTGGATTCTAGTGCCAGTCAAATTCGACAGGTAATTATTGAAGCCGAGACTCGAGCTCAAGCCCCGGATAAAAATGATAGTTCAGGTGCTCCTCAAGTTTTTCAAGTCTCGTTTGGTAAGTTTACTAAAGGTGCTACCGCGACTGGAATTGCCAATGGCGAAGTAACAACTAATACTGTCGCTCTTCAACGTGGACTGGTCCAATGTGATATTGGCGATGTACAAGGTGATTTCACGACTTTACGCAACATTATTTTACCGAGGGGTATTTTTATTTCATCGTTTTATCCCTCCAATCAAACTACTAGTGACGATCAAGCAGTGATACGTTTTGCTGTTGGTGATAGTGGTTTTAGTTGTGGAAGTAGCAATAACCCAGCATTTAAATCAGGTCAACTTTTCTTGGCAAACTGGTCAGGTATAGACAAACGTAACGGTTCCACTGTTGCTCGCTATTTGGTTGTTACATTGGGAAGTCAAAAAGTTGGTGACAAACGCTATGTGACACTTGATCGTGTGACCCATCAGGTAGCTATCTCTAGATCCAACCCCCAGAGCTATTTTACACCGGTAACCGATTCATTGGCGCCCAAATGGAACGACGACAACCCGCCCAACAATACTATAGACCCCAATAAGTTTACCATTTCGGTCGCCTGCGGTTCATCGCAATCAGACATCACTATCAGCTACCCCCGAGCCAGAGACCGAATTAATGATCCGAACACCGTCGATGCGAATTTGTTCGTTGCTTATAACATCAACTGGAAAGTCGGCTCGCTCGACCAACCGTTAGCGATTAACTATTTCTATGACCTTGGGTTGGATACGGTACGGTTTCAGTTCAGCACGGATTTGTTTACTGTTGCTAACCAACCCAAAAACGTCACGATAACTGTTGCGGCAGTTGATGCACGGGGTTCTCCTGACGGAAATCAGCCGGCCTACGGTGGATCTGATAATATTCTTAATCAACGACAAAAGGACTTCGTCCTTTCCTGTGGCTCGATAATCTCCTCCCAACCGCCCGATCCCGCCCCACCGATAATTCAAAATGACCCCGGTGGAAACGCAAAAGCCTGTAATCCAACGGATGTTACATTAGAAACTAATAGCATATGGCGTCGCTTGTCTCGACTTGTGGTAGGACGAGCTGAGGCTGGTTTTATATTAATCTGCCTATGAAGAAACAAGGTTTTTCTTTGATAGAGGTAATCTTTGCAATTGCTTTTCTAGTCCTAGTTGGGGTTGCTATGGCAACGCTAAATAATGCTGCCGCTCGCCTAACCGAAACGACTGAATTGAAACAAATTGCCTTAGGCTTGAACGAGCAGTCATTAGCGTTTGTAGCACTGGAAAAAAGGACTAAGGGAGCTAATTTTGCGACAGCTTACGGCCCTTCTCCTGGCATTGATTGCATTGGTACGGACAAAACCTGCTATGTCGTTTGCCCCCCAAATGAGACTAATCCGACTTGTGGACTCATAATTCAGAAAACCAAATCTTCTCTACAGGTTGGAACGAGTAAGTTGCAATTCGTGCCATCAATTGTCATACGTGAGGCTTACGGTACGTCAGGTACTAATAAGCGCTATCTCGTTAACGCAACTACTTCCTGGGGCAAAGGAGTGCAGAGACAGATGACAACAGCAAGGATATTAGAATAGCAATGAAGCAGCTAATGGTTAAACATAAATTTTTGTCAGCTGATCAAAAAGAGTCTAGGTGTTCTTTAAAACGAAGTTTTACCCTTATTGAATTAGTTGTTAGTGTCGCTTTATTACTTGTGGCGTTAAGTATTGCTTTATTTGCTGTAGTTGGTTCTAACGGTATGATTCAAAAAGCCGATGCTCGATCATCTATTAGCGAGAGCACTCGCAGTGTTGGGGATGCTATTCGTCAAACAGTTGATAATGCGCCGGTAGGTGGTGTGAGCATACTCCTAGATTCGGTTGACCAGATTACGCCCGTTGCCATTCAGGTCAAAGCATTTTCTAGTTTACAATCTGGTAACACCTGTACGATTATTGGTCGAGCTTCAGTTGATGCAGATCCTCAAGCAACTGGGGAGGAGAAATATACAATTGGCAAAGACGGTAAACTCATTGCCCTACTTATTTATAATATTGACTCAGGTGGTGGTTGTCCCAGTCTAACAACTGATCCGATTTATCAAAATCGTCTAACTAATCCTCAAGCAGTTGTTAAAGACATCAAGTTTTCTCTTCTAAGCGTTGGATGTGACCCTATTGTTCCACCTACCTGTATCACCAAACAATTATTAAGATATTCCTTGACTCTTGAGATGACTCAAAAAGGAAGTGGTGGAACTAGTGAAGCTCGCCAACCTACCCTAACTATTCAAGAAGGATTACCTCTTGGTTTAGTTAACGAAGCAACAACAATTTTAAAAATAGATACAACTTTTTTGCCTGACGCCAATGCTAACGGACCATATATTGCTAGCGTTGTTGCTAGCGGGGGTATGCCAGATTATCATTGGTCTGAGTTAACTGGAAATTGGCCGCCAGGGTCTCAATGGAACATCAATCCAAATACAGGCGTGATTTCTGGGACGCCGAATTCACAACAAGCTGCGGGTAACACTTATCTTATCAACGTCAAGGTAACAGATAGCGACAACCCAGCTAGTTTCGTTACGAGAGCATTGTCAATAAAAGTACTAGACAACTTAATAACGATTTCTACAGCATCCCCGTTGCCTAATGCTACGGAAGGGTCTCAATATACTTTGCAAATGGCTGCTACTATACGTCCCAGCAACGGGACGTGTGGAAGTTGTGTTTGGTCGCTGGATTCGGGAACCCTACCTTCCGGGATTACATTGGACAGTACCGGTAAAATCTCAGGTAAACCTGACGCAGGTAGCGCAGGAACATACAGCCCTATCATAAGAGCAATCGACGGTAGTCATCCAACTAACTATATTACACAAGCTTTTCAACTGACCGTACTTCCAGCTTCGGGCGGCCAAACTCTAACCATAACAACAACTAGTTTGCCAGGCGGTACGGTTAGTACTCCCTACTCCCAAGCAATAACGGCAACAGGTGGAACTACTCCATATACTTGGTCACTTTTTTCCGGAACATTGCCACCGGGACTGATATTGACTTCGGGAACACCCTCGGCAACACTAAGTGGCAACCCAACCTTAGCCGGTACCTATAATTTTGTTCTTAAGGTTGCAGAAAATGGTCGTGGTACCGACACCCAAGACTTTGTTATTATTATTCTTGGTGGTGGTATGCCTGGGGCGACGTAAAAATGAAAACTAATAAACCATACAATTCTGGTGGCTCAGCCCTCTTACTCACTGTCATGATAATCGCTATTTTGACGACGACGACCTTGGCATCAATTGCGGTTCGTTTTGATCAGTTAGCTTCAACCGATAAAATTGCCAATTCGGCTGTTGCTAAATCTGCTGCTGACTCAGCTCTTGTAAAACTTAAAGAAAAACTAGCAGCCCCAACGGCGATAAACCCAACAATTTTCGATCTTGATAAAAATGAGGAAACAACTCCAATTCCAACTCCATTTCGACCCAGTCCACGAAAAATTGTTTCAACTTACCAGAAAATTCAAACTTCATTGCCGCGATGCAACGGAGTTATTGTCTTACTGCCATGGACTAACGATGGCCAGTACTTATTAAACCAGACTAATGATGCCAATCCAGCGTTGATCTTTAACTACGCTAATATCGTTAATGACACTCCTTTGGGAATTATTCCAGGTAATGGAGGTTTGAGTCCAACCGATAAAGATAAAACTGTCTCCCAGCTAACAAATATGGGCCATTTTTATAATCCTTTTGCACCAGTTGGTGCTAGACAAAAAGATTTAAATTATTGGACCGTTAAGCTCGGCGGACCACAAGACCAATTTTTAACTAAAAAAAGCACCGATGGAGTAAGCTCGTTCTACAAGGACGTTGATTTTGTTTATCTGCCGTATCTACCGCGCTGGAGCGATTCGGGAATATTTACTTCCACCCCTGGCACGAAAGTTGATCGAATTAGTGCTAGCACCTTAAGGACAAAATTTGAAACTATAATTAAGGAGAACAATTTCAAAGTCTGGATTGATGCTTCAATATCTGATGCGCAACTTTATCAATATGGCTTTGGTGATTTGTTTGTTAACTCAACCGACTACAAATTAAAATGGCTCCAACCGTCGCTGTGGAACGATACTCCTGAAGCCGATGATCTATCAACACCGTACAAAACCGATGATGCCGAAAATGCTACGCTGACTTGGAGCAAAAAGAGCCAACCGGTAATGACGAACGACGATTCAGGCTGGAAAACATCGATCGTTAAGGGAGCAAAATCCTTTTCGTTTATTAAATTATCAACAAATCCGACTTTTTCAGTCGGTAGCTCTATTACCGGCTTAATTTATGGCTCGCTCGAGGGACTACGGCTAGATCAGTCGATCACATTGGTTTTACTTGATAAAAATCAGCAACCTCTATCGCTACAATCGCGTGGACAAGATCAAGGACGGCTCTATTCCGTCAAGCTAACCAGCATTGGACCAACGTCGATTAGTAACGGTGTTGAATCAATAAGCGTTACCTTCAAGTTGGGCAATGATGATTATAATACTCCACTTAGATCTACCGTTCCCCCTAGAGCCGTGACCGGGGACGACATAGATACTATTGCAGTTTTGGCGCCGCCACAATTCTCGACAAATAATTCAATAGATTCGGTTAGTATTAGTATTAACGGTACCGTCATTACTCCCGCTAACAATCACCAGTGTGCGACCATCTGTCCGGCCATCGGCGACTTAGTCAGTTTGACGAAAGCGCCCAATAAGCCTGTTTGGGGTAAAGTAACGAATGTTGATTTCGGCAGCGGTACATCGTTCGCTAAGTTTACCGTTGACAAACTTCGCCAGAGCCCACTGCCAATCCGAGAGATGGCCTATACTTATTTTGAAAAAAATGGTCCGAAAATAGCTTACTACGGTGGGGCAGTGAATATGAACGAATATGACGGCGGCTATGCTTCGGAATCCGATCAATTGTGGATCTACGACCCGGAGGCAGACTCTTGGACATTTCCTACCCAAACTAACGGCACACCACCCGGCCGTCGTGCTGGCGCTTCAATGGTTTTTGATTCGGTCAACCAGCGCTTAGTAATGATTGGCGGTTATTATCACGAAGCAGTAATGCAAGCACCAAACGAAATTAACTGCGAAACTAACCAAGCAACTTGTCTTTACACTAACCGACCGGGGCTGCGGATTGCTAAACGAGTCACTAACGATGTATATGCCTTTGATCTAAATCTTAATACATGGGAAAAGATAAACTATACTTTCGACCAACCAACCCAAAAAATTCAGCATGGGCAACAATATACCGTTCGTGTTACCTCAACACTGGCTGATCGCTCTGGTTTAGAGCGGTGGAACTGGACAGTAAAAAATAAACATGGCACATTCCCAACACTTGAGATTAATGGCACTTATACTTCGTACTTGTATCTTGATTCTTCTGTCTCGGGTCTTGCCAAAGGTGATGAAGTCTACTTGTACGGAAATAAACTAGCTGATCATAGTAAATTTTACGCTTGGGGCAAAGTAACAACTGTTATTGACTCTAATAACGTGGTCGAACTCATGGTCTACGGTTATAACTATAACGGCACTGGAGAACAGTTTGATATGGAGTCTCTAGCGCTTCAAGTGGTTAAACGACAAATAACAACCAATACCACCTGTAGCGGAGTAATAGACGCTACCCATTATTATTGCCAATTACCCTCGAATGACACGACCGGCTACGCTGTTGGAGACTCGGTTGTCTTAGAGCAATACGACGGGAACAATCTGACTAAGACCCTATCTGGCTATATAAACTATATCGAAATTGATAAGATTTATTTTGTCTCCGACGAGAAGAAAATTGCCAATAATGACTTTGTGATACAAAATCGGGACACTGCTATCGCTGCCAGTGACTCAGCTATCTTCTTCCCCTCGCCTCGTTACGGTGCTTCGTTTGCTCTCCAACCGCTTGCACCAACAAAGGCCTCATACTGGGAGGGGGCTGCTAAAAATATCAACTACAATATGCGTTTTGCTGATTTATGGAATGTTCAGTTTGCGCTCAAGACACTCCTTTGCACTAATTCCTGCACCGCCGCCTGGTCGTTCCAGCCTACAGATAATACTATCGATCCCAACTTTACCACTAATAGCGTTTACAACTTTCAGGTTATTCGGTCGAATTACGCTTATCAAGTTTCAACTAGAAATGTTACAGGTGGCGGGGTGAACCTTGAGGCAGTCAAAGATAAAAATTTCACCGACCGTAATAATATTACTTACAAAATCTGGGACGACAGTAAGAAATGGCGGATGGAAATTGATTCCAATGATGCCGATAAGGTTGTTGTTGGAGCCTGGGCAACACTAGAGCGGCGAACAAGTGATGGCAGTCGCGAAACTTTTCACGGCATTGTTGAAGATATGTTTACTGATTCGCCATGTGGTGTAGTTTACTATGCTGAACAGCTCTGCCTGAGGCATAACCCGGACTATCCAGGGGATTCCGGCCTTTCGGGTGATTCAAAGAACGTCAAAGTCACTATGACTCCGTCGTTTGACACAACTACGACTATAGGAGGTACCTTCAAGGGTTATTCTGATCATGTCTCGCTCCAAAACGTGCTAAATCTTGGTCGGGTTCCGGGTGTCGGTGCGATGGTGATGATTTGGCATACTGGTAACCCACCCGGGACTTTCCCTGTCAACGCATATACCTTTATCGTTACAAGACGAGCTTTTGTAAACAATACTTTCAATATTTACTTTGACAAACTGATCGCTTCGCCCCATCCGTTCAGTTACAGTAGTAGTCAGATTGCTAGTGCTAGTGGGTCGGACCGCCTTATCACAATTACCGATCACCAAATGAATTATTATGACTCTACCAATGCCCCAGAGTGGGTCAAAGATGTTGCTAACAACGGCGCTTGGAAGATTCGCCTCTCCGCCAAAAATCCCAATCTTCTCTTTCGCCCCTCGCCCCGTCGAGCTGGCGTGGTCTCTAGCGTCTATACTCCCGGCCCCTCATTTGGAGGCAACCCAACCCCTGGGACCAGTAAGATATTTATGACCGGCGGGACCTTTGGCCAATACGGTTCGCTATGGAAGCAGAATAACGCCGGGGCAACAACAACCAACACCCCTGCTTGGACGCCCCAGTATGTCTCGCCCAACTCGGCGAGTGACATCCCCAATTTGTTTGGGGGTTCACTGATTGCCTATAAATCTGGCGGATTAACCAAGCTTGTCTACTTTGGGGGAAAACAAAAAACCGACCTCTCCAGTTCTGATTACGGCCTTTCAATCGGCGCCAAAGTGCTTGGCCGACCAGATAACGGCAATTATATCGATAACAGCTACTTTATTATTGATAACGCCAGTACTGCAGATCAGACTGCGCTTTCTCTAACTAACACAATTATTTCCAACAAATCGTCGAGTTGGCCTTCTGGAGTTGATAACTCGCTGAAATTTAAAGGAAGCAATCGAGAGGGGAAGGCGGTCTGTGCCTATTTAGGACAAGTTGGCTGCACTTCAGAAGAGCTTTTAAGTCAGCTGGGTAATATGGGTCGACTTAACGACATAACATCAAACGAAACTTATAACGGCTGGACGTGGGGCAGAACTGCCTTATTGACGGAACTTGGCGATCAGTTTAGAAGCCACGGTGATCCCGCTAAAGCCAGTTTGATTATGTCCGCCCCAACTCTATCTGGTAGTGGCGTTAACGATCGTTGGGATCAAGATGGTTATCGCCCGTATCTTTGCGATAAAATCGGTACTAATGGGTGTACTACCACTACTACTTATGGTAGAGCCTCAACTAATTTTGGCAATAAAGCCGGTGGCTTAGTTGCCTATAGTGCAATCAATAAATCACCAGATGTAGGTGGTGCGATTTTGGCCACTAGTGTCGGCGTCGGCACCGCTATCGCCAGCAATCGCGGTGGCGTTACCGGTACGACCGGTGGATGGTATAGCTATTGTGCAAAAAGTGACACAACAGTGGATGGTAACGGTGCTTATACCTGCAATAGCAATGCGACTCGTTATCTTCCCTCCCTACCTGACGCCGAAGACTTGCTCTTTCTGCTCAACGCCACTCAAGCACTCGGCGCTACCGATACCTATAAAGTTGTTGGCTACTATGGTGGGGTCAAGCGTGGTTACCTCGTCACCTCCGTCTCCGGTACTTTGCCAAAAGTCTACGAAATCGTGCCGTAACAATTGGCGATAAACAAACTTTCTGCTAATATTTCTGCTTAGACGGACTTTGCCAAGGAGGTAAGTTGTGTTAGATGCTTTTCTGTACGCAATAGGAGCAATTGCCGTACTAGTAATTGCGTTTGTCCACGAGACTATTTGTTACTATCGTCGTGAACGCGATCTTTATCGCGAACTATGGCGACAGTCTGACCAACGAATGAGTGAGTTAGTTGCCGATTTGAGTCCGGAAGCAAATGAGCTGGACTTGACCGACTTGAATGCCAATTACAACCCGACGCGCTACAACTGATCTTTCCAATCGTCCCGCCTTAGGCAACAAGGTGGGATATCTTTATGCTCTTGAATCGTAGCTGCCGGTTTCAGTATTGACGATGATGGTATCACCGGTTTTGACAAACAGAGGGACATTCACTGTGGCGCCAGTTTCTAACTCCGCGAGCTTAGTACCCAGCAAAAACTAATTAGTGTTTCCATTGACACAGGGTATTCTGCTTGATACTATTCTAATTAGAAGTAAGACCTCCCGTGTTGGGCATCCGGATGGTTGCTCGTTAAAGCGGGAGGCTTTTGTTTACTCTGGATAAACCAACCTTTCCACGACTATCTTAGACTCTACCAAGTCGTAAAATTTTGTAATCTTCCGTTCATATTTTTGGAAGACTGCCCATGCCACGAAGTCGACTGCCTGCAAGGATTTATTTTGGTGTGAGGTATGAAGGGTGATCGACACCTCCCCCTTGCCCATCTTGCCAAACGAGTCCATTAGGTAGCGAACGAAGTTTTCCTGGAGTTCCTTTTTAGTGTCTTTTCTGTCGACAAAAAGTTCGATTACCTCGCCGCCATCAACTACCTTCTGGGAGTAGAGCAATTCAAGTAATAGATTGGCAGTGTAGTTGTATAAAAAATGCTTTTGGCTTTGCAGGTCGATATGTACTTTTGACTTGTCGAGCGCGATTGAAAGAATTTGCAAATCTTCTATCTTCCCTATCGATGTCAGTAATCTTTTTCTCGTTACATCTTTCTCTTTGGTGGCGTGGAGCTTTCCGACGGAGCGATGTTTTTTCTTAAGGGGGCGCCAGGTTCTGTTGACCGCGCGTTCTAGATGCTTTGGATCGTTGGCTAAAACGACTGTAAAAACAAACCACTTGCTAGAGCGCTTCTTAAAACCTAAATCCCCACTTTCATCAAGAAAAATATAGGACATCTGCCTAAACTCTACCCTCTTTCGCTCCTAGAAGGTATCTTCCTTTATTATGCTCGGCTGTCATATTGCCTGGTTTCGGTATTCACAGTAATTCTGTCGCCGGTTTTGACAAACAGGGGGACATTAACAGTAGCGCCGGTTTCCAACGTGGCCGGCTTGAGGGCGGTAGAATATTCCTCTGGTCACATTGACAGCTGGCAGCCAGTTTGGTACTATTTTGCTATCAAGAGAGAGAACACGAACCTGTGACTAAGTGTCACTGAGCGACGCCTCTCATTTCTTGTACCCTAATTTGGTGCGCTCATATTCAAGGAAAATTTTGTATATTTGAAACGGCTTGAGTAATGAAGACTCGGATTTGTGATTGGGAATAACAATCGCCCGTAACTTTTTGTTCTTAACTAGAAACTCGTGCAGGCAGCGATAGTCCCCATCACCTGCGACAATTACGGCTTGATCATAGTTGGCGAACTCTACCGCCGTAGCGTGTAGTACTAGCTCAGCATCGACATTACCTTTTGGTTTCCCTGAGCCGTCTTTAGTTGTTGGTTTAAATACAAGTTCGTAACCGAAAGCTTTGAGCTGATCGTAAAGTGGTTTGTTTTCGGCAATATAGCCAATGAAAAGCAGGGCTTTCGAAACCCGGAACTTATCTTGAAGATACTTTTGAAACTTTTGGAAATCTAATTTCCAGCCGACATAGATTTTCTTGCCTGATTTATCAAACAGATCTTTGTTGGTTCCGAGATTGAGATTTTGGCTGTCTATAAATGCGTAAACAGATTTTGCAGGTTGTTTGAAAGACTGCTTGGTCATTCACCCTGAGCGTACTGCTAAACGGGTTGGAATCACAGCAGTTCGACGTTGCTCGTTAAAGCGGGGGGCTTTTTAACTCGTAATTGTGAAGTGTTGGCCAAGAAATTCAGACTCCCTAAGTCTCTTGGCTAAGCTTAGTATTTTTTGGTCGGCCTTAGTATTAGAAATGTTGGGAGTTAGACTTATGATGGATGGACGATTCTCACTAAGGAGTGGGGTGAAGTCCTTGGTGTTCAAAGTCACCAACAGTCTTCCGTCGCGTAAAGCAAGTTCATAGACCTGCCGATCTTTCGCTCCCGATAAGTGATAATCGTGATTAATATGTTTAACCGAACAATACTCATTCAATGTCGGAAAACTACTCTTCCTCGGTAATCCTTCGTCCAAGAGGAATTTTGGTTTAGCTCCGCGTCTTGGAGCCATGAAACTAAATGTTGGCTAACCCTACTCGGAAAACTTCAGAAAGAGCCCCTCTAATTTTTTTAACTCCAACCTGAGGAAATTCTTTTTTGATAGTCGACTCCGTGTAACCCTGCTCCAAAAGATGGTAGATTCTTTCCGCCGGAATCCTTGTGCCAGAAATTACTGGGGTACCGCCTAGTATTTGTGGATCTCTAGATATATATATGAATTTATTCATTTTTTGTGAATACCCTGCGGGCTTGCCCCGGGGATGTCTCCACCAGTTAGTGGATCGCTTTTCCAAAGTGAAACATAAAAATTAACAAACATTCCCTTAATCATACCACGACGGCTTGGCCGCGGGGTGTTTGATTTGCGTTCATTACCACTATCATATACAGAAGCTCGTGTGTGTAAAGTCGCGAATGTCACAAAGAGCGGGCTCTAAACAGGATCAGTGTTCAGACGCTCAACCACTCGACCTTGCTCGAGGTAAACATTGCTCACGGCAAACAAAACAGAACGGCGAAAAAGTTTTCTCGCGGGAGTTTATTATGCTCGTGAGTCGTACTGGCCGGTTTCGGTATTGACGATTATTCTGTCGCCGGTTTTGATGAACAGGGGGACATTGCCAAAAGTCAATGAAACCGTGCCGTAGTCACTTTGAGTTTTTCCAGAGCTGCTCAAAAAGTGTCTTCTGGGTGGAGACTATTCCCGAACCCTCGATGACTACGGCGTGAATATTCGGTAAGTAGGAAATAAAAATAACCCGATTTTCGTAAATGATCGTGTCGGTAGTCAGCTGGGTTTTCGGCGGGAGGAAGCGAATTTCTTGAAGCGGCTTTCGATAACGTTTAGCAAATTTTGGCAAGCCCAGTTCTGGGGTCAGCAGCTCCCGGATCCGAACTTTTTTCTGAACCAGCTTCTTGGCTATTTCTTCGAGCGTTGAGCCCAGGTTCTTCTCTAGTTCGCTTGTGCCGGCGATCGTGGCTACCTCTTTGGTGGCGGCTAATTCCCGGTAAAGCTGATCAACCGCTGATTTGCCTTCGTAGAAGCGGATCGTCGGTTTTTTAGTATCGGAATTATGTTTAGCCTTGAGTTCTGGTAAAGCCTGGCGGAGCTTTTCCAGCTTTCCGGATAGTTGAGACTCGAGTGTATCAGGCGACTGAGCCATAAACCGCTGCCGGCCATTTCGTTCGTACGAAGTGACGAGATCTTTATGGGCGAGGCCGGCCAAGATATCGTAACAATATGTTCGTTCGATGCCAGCCTTTTTTGAAAGCGGCATGACGGTGGTGTCGCCAAGTTCCAATAGAGCCAAGTAAACCTTCGCTTCGCGCTCGGGCAGCCCTAACCATTCCAGTAACTGATTTAAATTCATAGCGTGGTAAATATACCACAACAATATAAGCGAGTCAAATTATAAGAATTAAGTATAAAAAAATAACGTGGGAAACTATTGACATTCGTAGTATACTATGATATAGTAAGCCCAGCACATTAAGAGGTGATGAATGTTAGGTTTTAACGATCCGAACAGTATTCATCGTTTTCTCTGCATGATGACCGGACAATCCCGGTTTACTGTGCAGTCGAAGGCGACCGATCCCAAGCTATTCGTCGCGGTGTATCCGAGCTACGTTTACCCTTGGTCCAACTCCCCGGAGCTACCTAGGTGGCTAAGCGAACTTGGTCTGAGCCACGATTTTGATGACCCAGAGGCGACTGTCGCTGTCTTTCACTGGAACGGAACGTTGGATCAGCTTCGTGAGATGCCTCCAATGCTAATCCGCGAGTCTACTATGCTGGACTTGTACAACATGATTACCAAAGAGCAATGGCAAGAGATTATGGAGATGGGACACTTTGCCTACTACTCCGATCCTAGCAAGGAAAAGTTATTGGAGTGGTTACTCCAGCATCGGTACATTGTTGCAGAGTAGCCAGGCCTAACTGGCCGTGAGGCCGAACCAGCGCACTAAACGGGCTGGTCGAAAGACGAGGAAAAAATTTCAGAGAGGATCTTGTGGGTCCTCTCTTTTTTATGCTCGGCTGTCGTACTGGCCGGTTTCGGTATTAACAGTGATTTTGTCGCCGGTTTTGATGAAAAGTGGGACTTGGACAGTGGCGCCGGTTTCTAGCGTGGCCGGTTTTTGGCCTTGGCCCAAAACATCTCAAAGAGAATCGTCATACCTTGGGCCAACTCAGTGCTTTCAATCAGAATCCCAAACCCTTCTTTGCGGCTGCTTAAAAATGCCACAGTGTCTTGGTCGTAAATGCCGATTGCGAGTGGAAACGTCGTCCCGGCCGGGGCGTAACGGATCTCCCGCCAATCTTCAGCCTCGTTGCTGGTCGAGCCCTCGTAGGCAACTTCCTGTTCTGGGAAGCGGAGGGTCTTAACTCTAATGCCCCGTTTTTTTATCTGCCGGACTAGATCTGCCATGAAATCAGGACCGCCGATCATCTCGACAATTTCTTTGATCGGCCAGATAAAGCGGATTTCTTTGTGGCGTAATTCCTCGAGCATGATGTTTTTCATCTGCTCCGGACCTTCGTAGTAGCTCATCCGTGGTTTGCGTGTTGACTGGTTAAAGATGCTTTGAAAACCCGGCAAAGCGTTTTTAATTTCTTCCAGCCGCTGTTTTTGGAGCGAAAGCATCTGTTCCGGCGGTCGGGCTTTGTAATGCATCCGGCCGCGAATTTTTAGCTGTTCAATCAGCCCTAATTCAACGAGGTGGTCGATGAAGTAGTAAATCGATGTTCGCTTAACACCGGCCCGTTTAGCGATTGGCTGAATGGTTGAGCTGCCCAACTCCAGAACAGCCGTATAAACCGCGGCTTCTTTATCGGTCAATCCCAAGTTTTCAACTAAAATAACATTATTCATATCGTCGGAAAGTTAGACGTAAACATAACAACAGAGTAACAATAACACATAGGATTGTCAATAACAGTCGAGAATAGCTGAAAATAAACCGATATAAATAAACGTCTAAACTATTGACAAGCGAGGAATTTTACGCTACAATACACCCATCATCGAAGTGCGGAAAGCCAAAGCCTACCGCATTGAGAACGTACATCGAAAAACATATGAATGATAACATTACCTTCGCCAACGCTACCGACCCATTGACCATGGGAGTGGTTCACGCCTGTTTTCGTTCGCAGTATCCGGGTGGAGGTGGGTCGGAGAGCTGGATCTACTGCAGCCGCGAAGATCGTGAAAGTCGACTGCAGGAGCTAGCAAAGCGCATGGAGCCGAAATACCCGAATCCGGATTACAAGCCCGATGCGCTTGAGGCACTGGAATGGGTCGAGACAGATGAGCCGGTACTCCACATCACGTTTGAGTACGATGGCAGGGGCGATAATCATGGTCCCTGGTCGCTGGAAGTGCTGGGAGTGAAAAACTCTCTGCCCCACTTCTTGATGACAGGTTTCTGTCCAGACGACGACGATCCAGAAAAACGTCAGCGAGCAATTAAGGTGACAGAAGTGTCACCGTACGCCGAGCTAGCTTTGCGAGGCGTGCTATACGGCGGAGGTTTCAGGCCTCGCCCGCCACAGAACAGGGTGGCGATTGTGTCTGAGGAAGGGCTGAGAGAATGGGTCCTAATCAAACACAACAGTATCTAGAGCTTGCTGACCGAGAATGGTTGAGTGGTTAATTCCCACTGCGTGCGTGTCATGCGCGGCGTTCGACTGCTAGGAAGCGAACAGAATTGCTCGTAAACGGTACGAGAGAGAATTGGCCTTCCGAATGTAGGTGCCATACTCAACAACCGATCAAGCAGGCTGGAACAGCCTTGGAGGATAAACTTTCTGAATTCCGTCCCTAGCAAGAGCTAGGGACAGACTCAGAGGGCTTAAGCCCTTGCACGCAAACAAAGAGGTGGAACAAATGTTGGAAATTCTTGAGAAAACCTTTAACGACTACCAGGGTGAGAAAGACTGCTTATATATGCTGCTATTGTGCAGTGATTACGACTACACTCCGCTTGACCCGGTCGTCCATGTCAAAATCGCGCTGACCTTCGCTAAGGAGAAAGGGATTGATCTGACCGAAGAAGATCGAGATCAGACGTATGCTCGTTTTCTCACTGATCTGTTTTTCTTTAACTACTGGGGAGTAGTAAACGCCGAGATACTCGCCGGAATGATCCGAGAAATGAGGCAGGACGGGCCAATGAGCCTTACTTACCTGGTTTCTTACATCGTTGACACAGCGTTGCGAACCGCGTCGCAAGAAAACTTCTCCATGTTCATGACGGAAAAGTTTCGGACCCTGCTTGCGTTACTCGACGCCACCTACAAACTTCTTGAGCCAACATTCGCTAACTGGGAAGTAACGGTTGTGGACGGCAGAACGCGCGTTGAAACGCGAGTAACATAGCTCATTTAGCGCAGATCACCGCCCGCCTGAAAATGGCGGGCATTTCTTTACGCTCGGCTGTCGTACTGGCCGGTTTCGGTTACTTCTTGGGTTGAGGCAGATGATCCCAGAGGAAAGTGAAGAACATGCGCCAGGTTGTTGAGAGGTTCTTGCTCTCGGTTATAGAGCCAAACAGTGTTTTGAAGTCGATCATTACGACTAAATTACTAGCCACAATCACTGTTCCGACACCTTCGGGCATATAGCTGTCGTCGATGTACTTGCGATTTTTCGAGTGGAAACTGTACTTGGCCTGAGTCAGTGCGTCGGAGGAAGCTAAATCTCGTCGGAGCGGGCGTTCGGAATAGGGCAATATCGTCAGAGACGAAACCGCCATTCGATCACGTCGTTCAAAGTAGCTCTGAAAAAAATCTGGCAGTGCCTCCACGGCGTCGAATGTTTTGGAGAACACATAAACTGTTTCGTTCTTACTCATCTTTGACATAACACCCTCGAGCCGTTCATATAACTTGAGAATCTCTTCCTCACCTTCGTAGTAAGTAGCTTGAGATTTCTCAACATTTTTCGAGTAGAGTACCTCTAATTCTGGTAGGGCCTTAGCCAGCGTTGACTGTTTTTCTTTCAGCAATCCTTCCAGGCGATGTGGGTCAGCTGGCAGATAGATTGTTTTCTTGCCACGGGTGCCCTTCAGCAGCAGCCCCAGCCGCACTAGCTCGTCGATGTGATAATAAATGCCCGTCCGCTCGATACTGCCAGCTCGCGCCAGCTCTAAGACACTGCCGCCACCACTAGTTAGGGCGGCCAGATATACATCTGCCTGCCGTTCCTCCAGCCCAAGTAGAGATAATTGCTTACTTAACAAAGTGTGAGACATTTCCACACAAACATACCCTTAACATACAAATATGTCAAGCAAAGAAAATATAGTAGAAAACTATTGACATAATCTAATAGATAGTGTAATATGCATTCACACTCAAAGTCTGGCTTCAGCTAGACCGAGAGACGTAACCTTGAGGAAAGAAAATGATCTTTAACAAAATTCTCTGCGTCAGCCTTCAAAATAGGCTAAGTCTTACAACTGAAGGGGAGCCGTGTTTTGCGGGCAGTGCCGAGTTCCACATTGCACCGTATCCAGGATCTTATCTGGAGCTTATCCCCGTGTCTGCCATGGATTCCGACGATCCTAGGATTGATATCGTTGTGCAGTATGGCTGTACAACGCCGCCTCCGCACGGTGGGCAAGAATGGGTGGCAAGGGGCATCTTTCTTGGCTACAGATCCGGTTTGCGTAACTCTGTCCTCGTTGTTCGAACGCGGATCTACGGACAAGAAACTGATTTCTACATGGAGGTTCCCTACGAAGGAGAGGAAGAGACCTTCATTCCCGAGCAAGTCAGGGCTTGGGCCAAGAGGGACATAGAGAGGAACTCCGACGGGAGCTGCTACTGGCCTTGGTCGTCAGACCGCGAGTCG
>JANLIQ010000039.1 GCA_024654065.1 Candidatus Berkelbacteria bacterium
CCCCATATAAGGCGGGTCAGACTCAAAGCCTTCCCAAAACTCTTCTCCCAGATCTGCTCTCCCTTTAGGGTCAACTTTAAGCGACTCCCATTTAACTGAATTAAATCCAGCTTGACGAGCAGATTCTTCATAGTCCTCGGTCGAATAATAATTGCAAATAATATCAAATGTTTTAGTCCCTTGATTGTCGTAAAATTCTATCGTCATACGACCGTCAACTGGCTCCATAAAAACTCTGTTGTAAACTTTTTTACCATACCGTTTAAAATTTGGGTTGAAGGTTAGAGCCACAAAGCTTCCTTCACTTTTCAAAGAGTCGTGAGCATACTGAAACATTTCTTTCAGTTGCTCGATATCTTTTGCCAGAGTTAACACCATGATCGCAGTTGCATGATCGAAGCTCTCTTTCGAGGCAGTGTCAGGTCGGTCTGCAACAACATACTTTATGCCCAAAGGTTCAACCTTTTCAGTATCCTGGGCTAATTTAACTTGCTCCGGTGATGGATCATAAGCGGTTACATCCGCACCTAAGCGCGCAATCATTCTTGTTAATTCACCGTTTGCACAGCCGATATCTAATAAAGTCGTGCCTTCCAATCCTTCCCGGCCACCTAAAATCCTCAGTGTTTCTGGGTACTGTACATACCTTTTGTTCGGATCGGAAATCGTTAAGTTTTCATATGCGGTACTATGTTGATTATACTGGTAAGTTATTTCCTCTTGTGATAAATTTTGCAAATCTACAGTTTCTTCGCTCATAATTTAATTTCGGATTCTGCCCCATCCGCACCTACTTTCTTAAATTTTAAGGCTGGATAATAGCCTCTATCTTTCGTTGGAGCATCTTTAAAGACACCGAGATTGTTTACATTACTTATTGCCGTGATATAGCAGGATTTGTCTAAATTTTTACATTCTTTTGAAGCCTCGTATAGTCTCATGGTGTCATAATAACCATAGGCAATTGGCGTAATTCTCACGATGTCATTTGTCCCAAATTTGTCAGTAAGTTTCTTAAGAAAATTATCGGTAAAATAAGGATCGTAATTAATTAAGTTTTCTACGAAGCCTGACTTGGCCTGGACAGCCGAAGTATAACATGTGCTTTCCTCGCAGAAGATACTGTCAAACTTTAAATTTAGCTCTTTGAGCTGGTCGAAAAGATTTATAGCATGTGGCTCATTTGTATTAAGTACAAACGCATCAACACCACCCTGCTTCAACTTCAGAAGTAACGTACGGAAATCTGCGTTTGCCAGCGTTTCTGTGACCTCTATTTCTCGATCGGAATAGTATTTGGCTAATCCTTGTTTGCAGTAGACGTAGGAGTCTCCGAATTCATTTAAAATGGCGATTTTTTTAGCGCCATTTTCTTTTGCATACTTTGCATATCTTTCGCAGGCATCACCATAGTCAAGATAACCCTTAAAGCTTAGAGGGTTATCCTCTAATATAGCTGTTGAGTAAGTGTCATAAAAAAAAGGTAAGCCTTTTGCCTGTGCAATCGGTGATAGTGCGACAGAAGGTCCGTTGTAATGAGTATAGAGAGCATTGATCATATCTACGTTTATTAGCTTTTGGCCAGCGGTAACAGCTACATCATTTTTGCTCTGAGAGTCCTCATAAATAACCTTAAACCTTTCTTTATTATCGGTATTTATTTCACTATGTGCCAAATCCATTCCATCTTTTACCCCACCCCCCCACAAAGAGCTTGCCCCTGTTAACGGAATAACTGCTCCAACCTTGGTAACTACCTTAGGACTTCCTTGACCTTGCCACCAAGCCAGTCCCCCGATGAGGGCAAACAATACAATGACAGCTCCCACTGGCAACCACCAGCTGGCCTTCCTAGGAACCTCTAAACTCTCATTTGAATCCATACTCTTACCTCCCGTTATATAGATATATGGATTGACTAGTACTTCTTGATCGCTAGCTTAAGGTTAGCAACACGATCCTTGAAATCAATGAACCCAACGGTGTCGTCACTAGTAGACTGCGAGATTTTATCTCGAGAACAAACTAAATCCTTTTTACACGCATCTATCGACTTTGCGATTTGTAGTATGTGCGTATAGGCTAAGGCAGCACCGTATTCGGTCGATAGGGTTGTATTTGCATTGGCTTTTACCTTAGCTGAGAAGTCTACGCTTACGGGGGGAAAGCCAAACGTCCACGCCCCTTTTAGCTCATCCGAATACTGTTGCTTCACTTTATCCGTAACTGAGTCATCGACCGTTCCGTAGGGAACGTCGAATCCTAATTCCTTTATAGCTTTGAGGGTGTTGAGCGTGTCTCCCTCGAACATTGCGCCGATGATAGCTCCGACGCCAGAATTCTTCATCTTTAAGATCTGGGTTTTAAAGTCTGTGTCGCCAAGATTGAATACCTCGGTTGTTATGTTGCTACTATCGAAAACTTCCTCTAACCCAGCCTGACAGAGATTGCCGGCTTCTAGATTTACCTTGAGCGAACCTACCTTTGTTACGCCCTGATCCTTAAACTTTTGTGCCACATCCTTGCATCCCACCTGGTAGTCAAGATAGGTTTTGAAAGCATTAGGGTTCCCTTCTAGCGGTGATGTGACCGCAGCATCGTACATAAATGTTTTGTTAATGGTTTTCATGAAAGAACCGGCCGAAACTGCCGCTGGGTTGAACTCAGCGTATACGGCATCCACGTTGTCTACATTCACTAGCTTTTGTGCCGATGTCAGAGCTTTTGCTGCGTCCAGTTGGTAGTCTTCGTAAATGATCTCGACACTATATCCAGCTTCATTCAATTCTCTTTTTGCTATGTCGGCTCCAACTCTCGTCGAAGCTCCCCAATACGCTGCCGGGCCAGACAGGTCGGTAATGATGCCGATTTTTATTTGTTCCCCGTTAGCCTTATTATTGTAGGTAGCCCAGTAGGATAATCCGCCAATTAATCCAATTAGGACCACAACGATACCGGCAGGCAACCACCAAGTCGTCTTCTTCGATTCTTCTATACCATCTCTCATCTCCATAGTTAGTCACCCTTCTAGTTAATCCAGTAATAGAACAACGCACAGTCCGTTACCCTAAAGTTATTCGTATTTACAGGACTTAGCAAGTCTCTATTCACCCAGGTATGCCTCTTTCACTTTCGCGTCATTTCTTATATCCTCGGGTTTTCCGGTGGCAATACAGACTCCCGCGTCCATAACAATAACCTTATCTGCAAGATTAAAAACGAAGTTCATATCATGCTCAATTATCAACATCGTTTCGCCTCTTTCTCTCAGCATAATCAGAAACTTGGTAATGTCGTCTCTAAGGTGAGGAGTTACTCCAGCAACGGGTTCGTCCAGTAGTATAAGTTTATGAGGCAAAAGATAAGCCCTCGCTATTTCAATCAACCTTCTTTGGCCAAAGCTGAGTGCCTTCACCTGGACGTTTATTTTCTTTGTTAACTCGAATAATTCTAGAATGTCTTGTATCCGCCTAGCTTGCTCTGCAGTGGCTTTAGACCTGGTGAAGAGATTGAAATTGCGCCCGTCAAGAGCCAGGAGCAAGTTATCTTTTATCGTGAGGTTCAAGAACAGTCTAGACTGTTGGAACATTCTTGACATGCCCAGTCTTGCCCTTTCATGAATGGGCAAATCGGTGATCGCGTTTGTTTCGAAGTTTATCTCACCCGAGTCGGCTTCCAATATTCCGGAAATCAAATTGAATACAGTTGTTTTCCCAGATCCGTTTGGACCGATTAGGGCAGTTATTTTTCCCCTCTCTACTTCGAAAGTTACGCCGTCAACTGCGTTAACTCCACTAAATGATTTATGGAGATCTTTAATCTCAAGCAAATTATTCAAGATCAACCTTCCCATAGAATCCTTTAGGTTTAAATAACAGAATTAAGAGTAAGAATATGGCGTACAGCGCCTGTCTTCCCGGACCAATTAGCGAAGACGGAAGTCCTAGAAATCTTAGCGGTTCGGGTAGTAAAACAATAATAATTGTTGCGAAGATTGTACCCGGCAGTGAAGCAAGTCCACCCACCACCGTTATTACAACGATAGGAATGAGATTTCCGAAGGCAAATGATGAGGGGTCAATATAAGTCAGGTAATACGCGAACAGACTCCCTGCTACACCAGCAAAAAACGAAGAGATTACCAGCGAGACACTTTTGGACATTGAGGTATTCTTCCCAAGAGTTTTTGCAGCCAGCTCGTCATCCCTAATAGCCTCCAGGGTCTTTCCGAATGGGGAGATGGTTATCATGTTGATTACGAGATAGGTTACTATCGCTAGGGTAATCGCTAGAAATAAGAAGTTAATATTACTAGAGAAATCAATACCGAGAATCTGAGGTTTTGGGATCTGCGGTAGACCAAGCGGACCGTTCGTTACATTGGTCCAGTTAAGGGCCAAAGAGTAGATAACGAACGAGAATCCCAGTGTTGCCAAAGCGAAATAATCTCCTTTCAGCTTACTTGTGGCGAGAGAAAGGACATAGGCAAAAACCATCGGTAATAAACCGGCAGCGAGTATACAAAGCCAGAATGGCATACCAGCTTTCGCCAATAGGGCAGATGCGTAAGCTCCAATAGCATAGAAGGCGATATGACCAAGATTTAGCAATCCTGTGAAGCCAACAGAAAGCTGAAGAGACAAAGCCAGTATCAAGTATATGCTAATTATTATTAAGAGGTGAACAAAATAGCCGCTAATCATCCGTTCACCCTCTTCCCAGAATTAAAGATCCCATTGGGTTTGAACAAGAGAAAGATGAACAGAACTAGGAATGCTATAGCGTCCTTATATCCTGACGGTAGGTACCAAATACCAAAGTTCTCCGCTAGTCCCAAAAAGAGCGAACCCACTATCGCACCCGGGACGCTACCAACTCCTCCGATGATTGCGCCAGCAAAACCCTTTACCATCAATGCAGTACCCATTGTTGGCTCCAAATTCTGTTCAAGTGAAATCAGAATCCCAGCAACACCAGCAATAGCAGAGCCGAAAATGAATGACCACGAATATATTTTCTCTGCGGATATTCCTACGATCTCGGCAACATCTTTATTATCAGATACCGCTCTCATCGCCTTACCTACCTTAGTCTTGTTCATAAGGAGATACAGAGCGATAAACAAGATGGCTGAGGTAGCTACTATTGCAACTTGAAGGGGGGTAATAAAGGCGCCAAATAACATCAGTCCTTTACTCACTGGTATTAATCCAATTGTTTTCACATCTGCCCCGAAAAGGAAAAGCATTAGCGCTTCTATCAGAATCATTATCCCAACGCTGGCAATTAATAATATTGAGGGGCTAGACTTTCTCTTCCTGAGTGAGCTATAGACGATTTTGTTCAATAAATATCCAATCAGCGCGGTTGAAGCTACGGAGAATAATGCTGCCAACCAGAAGTCCAAACCCAATAGTGAATAAAACCAATACAATAAATATCCTCCAAAAATGGATACAGTTCCGTGAGCGAAGTGGACAAACCTATTCGTTGAGTAGATTAGCGAAAAACCTGAGGCAATCAGCGCATAAATAGCTCCCGCAATGATACCGTTGATTAGTAATTGACTAAACATCTAATTTTACTCTATCTCATATTACAGCGTCACCCAACTGAAGATATGAGGTCTGCCGAACCAAAGGTGCGCAAAACAAGCGCCGCCTTCCAACTGCGGGGAGAGATAGCGCCTCCTAGGTCACTACTACATTCAAAGTAGGTTCGAGCATTGTCGCACAGTAAATGCGACAAACGTAGATAAGCTTGCTGTTAGTGTCCCTCTCTGCTACAACCAAGCCAGGTCACATGGACGAACAAATATTGCCTTACGACATATTGCGCTTTGATTACAAGGAACGTTTAAGCGATCGGTTTCTGGCAACTCATCTGCATCGCTTCGAGATGTTTAGTAAACCTGTCGCATTAGTAGTGCTTGTTGAAATAATAAATCCCTGGCATCCGTCCAGCGAACTAGGTCAGAAAATTCTAAACAGTTTAATTAGGGAGTTCCTGAAGAGCGATGCTCAATCTTACTTATCTCGCTTTGAGATTGCGCTAAAGCAGACTAACAGGGCCGTTCAGGAAGCCCTCGACCAAACCAAATCTCCCGTTTCTTGTGTCGCAGTATTACTGGAGTCTGATCAAATTCACTGTGCAAGTATTGGTACCTCTAAGTTAGGGCTACTTCGAAACGGGAAACTAGCGACAGTACTTGGCTCAAAAAATTCTTATAACGAAACATTTTCTGCTGTTACTAGCGGGGATATGAAAGAGAAAGATTGGCTATTTATTGCTAACGAGACCTTTTACTCACTCTTAGCAACCGTCGAACATGAGATCTGGCTAGATGACGACATAGCAGAAATTGGAACCAGGATTAGCCAGATGAATGACACCGATCCGGAAGTAAGGTCTGCTGGGGTTATCTTACGCTACAACCTTGGCTCACCTTCTGTGAACCAAACATTTCTCTGGGGAGAAACAAGCGCACTAATACACAGCGCCCGTAGTTTAAAATTGCCGAAAGTTAACCTTAGTACTCTTACCGGACTAGCGGGGCAACTTGGGAATCTGGCGGGTCGAGCTTGGGGCGCTTTAATTAGCCTTCTTTCCAGGTCACAAAGAGATTCAATCGCTCCTAGTTTCGCAACGAAGTCTAAATTACCCAAACTTTCAAAACGAGTATTAATGATATCTGCTTTCGTAGTTTTGCTCCTCGTGGTCTGGGTCGTATATCGGCAATCTCATAAGAGCAAAGTAGCAGACGTTCCCAAAACTACCTTGCTAAGCGTGCTCCAAAGCTTACCTGCAGAAAAATTACAAAGTGGCCTTGAAACTAAATTCACCCTGAGTGATTACCAGTCACTTTCCGACGACGACAAAAGTCAGCTATCTACGTTACTCAAAAACCAAAAGGCTACTCTAGTGGAATTACCTGCCGTAACAATCCAGGCTCAGAGCGATATTGTCGATCTAGAAATATTAGATAACCAACCGCTCTTTATTGATGTTCAGGGACAGACATGGCTATATAACGGCTCTCTACTGACCCAGCTACCCCAGAAAACCCCGATTACAAACCCCGTTTCTTTAACAGCGTTTAGTGCAACTAATATCGTAGCCACAGATTCGTCCGGCAACATATGGCGCCTAGACGGTACTAGAGATCAACCGCACGCCTTAACCCAAGCTGGAGCTCTTTCCTCTGGAAACAAGATTATCGATCACTACCAGAACAACCTCTACTTAGTGAATCTAACAACGAAAGTAACCTCTCGGGTAAGTAATTTTACCGCCGACTTAAACGGGGAGTCGGTATACAACAAGGCAGAAAACTTAGTATCCATTACCAATCCGACCGACATCGCAATAAATGGCAAGGTTCTCTTAGTAGATAGTAATGGCTTGGTTGTTGAATTCACACGAGGCACAGCTGCAATAACTAAATTTCAGCTTCCTTTTGTGAACGGTCCCGTAAAAATTGCTTCCAGTGATAAATCTCCAGTAACCATTATCGCTTCCGGACGAACACTTTACTTAGTAGATAATTCTAATAACCTGCTTGGTTCAATGTTCTTAGTAACTAATGCCAAGATCGAAGACATCGCCCTTGATCCTACGAACCCTAATATGTTCTGGGTTGCTACTGGAAACCAAATTTATTTCTTGAGTATTCCTAACTCTCCTTAGCAACCATCCGGCTCGGAGCAGAGATTCCAATTAGATCTAGAGTCTTTTTAATTGTTAGGCTCGTTGCCTTAAGAATTGCCAAACGAGAATTAGCAATTTCTGGAGGCTCGCCAACCACTCGAACCGTTTCGTAGAAAGTATGGAGATCTGTCGCGAGCGCTGTTGCGTAGTGAGTCAGTCGATGTACTTCAAGATTACCGGCAATCTCTTCTACCAGATCTGGAAACTGGATAATCCGTAGTAATAGTTGCCGCTCAATAGGATTGGTAATGGTAATCTTGTCTGGGATAACGAAATCGTCCTCTTTGGAGAACTGACGGAATATTGAAGAAATACGTGCGTAGGCGTACTGGATATAAAAAACAGGATTTTGACTAGAAGTTGACTTGGCCAAATCAAGATCAAAATCGAGCTGGGTGTCGACACTTCGGCTTAGGAACAAGAAGCGAGTGACGTCAGAACCAACTTCATCGACTAGTTCGTCCAACGGCACATAGCTGCCCGTCCGTTTAGACATTTTTACTTCTTCGCCGTTTCTAAACAGTCTAACTATTTGATGTAAAACCCAATCAACCTTACCACCCCACATGAATTGATGTCGTAGGGCCCCTTCAATAATCATGTTCAACGACTTGGCCTCGGCAAAGTGATCTGCACCAAGTTCGTTGATTAGTCGATGGTAGCCGCGCTGAATTTTAAAACTGTGGTAAGCAATATCACTTGCTAGATATGTCTGATCTCCAGTCGACTTAACTAAAACTCGGTCTTTGTCGTCACCAAATCTGGTGCTAGCAATCCAAGTGGCGCCGTCCGCATCATACACAAGACCAAGAAGTTTTAACTGTTCAAAAGCCTTTTTATAGACACCTGTTTGATAAAGTGATTTCTCGGAGAAGAATTGATCGAACTTGATACCGACCTTTCGCAAAACTGGCTTAATCATCTCTTCCATAATAATTGCCACGGCCTGCTCGCCCGCTTCGCGTGGGTCTTTTTGTTTGATACGCTTTTTTAAATCGTTTATATATTTTCCGGCGTACTGTTCGCCTTGTCCAAGAATTGTTTTACCCATTTCCTCAACCTGGGTACCGCGATCGTTGACGTAACACTCCCTTAATACGTGGCAGCCGTAGAGCTCCAACGTCCTACAAATTGCTTCGCCGACAAATGCACCTCTACCGTTGGCCAACGTTAGCGGGCCAGTCGGGTTAGGAGAAACATACTCCACGAGAACCCGTATTTCCTTACCAAGATCGCTTCGACCAAAAGAGTCAGGCGACTTTATAATGTTCTTTACGGCCTCTAACAGGTGTTCGTCAGTGATTGTGAAGTTTATAAACCCTGGGGTTGTAACAGACACACTTCGAAAAACAGGACTTGCTTCCAACTCTGGCACTAACTTTTGGGCCAGCATCATAGGGGAGGTGTCGTTCTCAGCTGCCGTTACCATCGCAATATTAGTCGAAAAATCACCAAACATTTTATGTTTAGCTGGTTCGACGTCAAAACGTGGCGGATCTGTTTTATAAACCTTCCGATACGCAGTACGAACAGTCTGATGTAATTGGCCAAAAATCATGAGATTAAAATATAGAAGGCGGGGCCCGATACTAATTGCCGATGATGTAGTTGTAGTCTTCGGGAAGTGCTGCTCCACCAAAAGAAGTTTGCCATACTTCCACCGCTCTGACAAGGGCTAAATCCTCTGGACTATTGGGCGTGATGACTTTCTCCAATTTTGCTGTCAGACGATAGTGCCTACCAATAACCCCATTTTCGATCGAGAGATCGAATCTATACACTAACCCTCCGTTCCCAGATCTGGGATCGGTTGGGATAGTAATCAAGTACTCGGAAAATGCTCCACAAGGATCGTTTGTTCCGCTTAATCGAGCTACGTCTTTCCAGCGCTGTTCGCCTGACGACCAGTTATCAAGTTTGTACCCCGGGTAACGACCTTTATCAGTTTCGTTTGAGCAAGCTAGAGCGTCATGACGTGCCTGAAAACCTAAACTAATTGCCGTTAAATCAGATTTTCGCCTCGCATCCCGGCTTCTAGAAGTAGCGCTGACGAAAACATAGGTAGCCGTCGCTGCAAGTATTCCTATAATAGAAACCACCGCTAAGGCTTCAATTAATGTAAATCCTCTCTTCATCACTTTCATCTTACTTTCTTCGTCCTAATTTACGAAATGCGTGCTTCCCAATGTGTAGTATCAATTCGCCAGTTAAAGTTATCTCCAGCTTAGGATCCGTCATTTTCACACCGTTTAGTTTGATCGCCCCCTGACTAATTAAGCGACCTGCCTGGGTATTGCTGCACTCGGTAGCTTGGGCAACTGCATGAAGTAATGAAATAGATTTTTGGCTAAAAAGTAACTCTGAGGCCATATGGTCAGCAACTTTTTTATCCCTAAATGTTTGATTGAAATTTTTCAATGCTTTTTTGGCTGCAGGTGCACCATGGTAAAGTTCGACAATCCTACTAGCGACTAACACCTTCTGTTCTCTAGGGTGGATATTTTTCAAACTTGCCTTAACTTCAGATTCCGTTCCCATCAAGGCAGCTAACTCACCGTAGTGAACAATGAGAGAGTCTGGAATACTCATTACTTTACCGAACATCTGATCGCCCGAGTCCGTCAGTCCTATATAATTCCCAAGACTACTGCTCATCTTTCTGACCCCGTCTAATCCTATAAGAGGTCTCATAATTACGAGGTCTTGAGGAATTTGTCCAGATTTTTTTTGCAACTCTCTCCCGAGTAGTAGATTGAGCCGTTGATCCCATCCGCCTAGCTCGATGTCTGCTTTTAGCTCAACCGAATCGATTGCCATTGCTACGGCGTATATTAGTTCGTGTAGAGCGACCGGTTTTCCTGCTCCCAGTCTCTTAGCAAAATCTTCCCTTTCTACGAGACCGTTAAGACTAACCTTAGAAGCAATATCTATAAACTCTGGAAGACTAATCTTGCTTAGCCACTTGGAGTTGTAAACAATTTCAACTTTTTTTAAATCTATGATTCGTCCGGCCTGCTCCATATATGTCACCATGTTATCCCTAATCTGCTCTTTACTCAGGGCGGGACGAGTTATGTTCACACCCGACGGGTCGCCGATAAGTCCGGTGAAGTCTCCTATTACAAGGACCGCCTGATGCCCAAGATCCTGGAATTGGCGTAATTTGCGCAGAACCACGGCGTGACCGAGGTGAAGCTCTCGACTCGTTGGGTCAATGCCTAACTTAACGACTAATTTCTTGGTTCCCTTAAGGCGTCGAGATAAACTTGCTGGCTCGATTATTTCCGCTACCGCCCAAGTTAAAGTTGACTCTTTGCTGGTATCCATTGTTACTGACAGTATATATTTGTAGAATATGGTAGTCCACTTAAATGAAAATTAAACTACGCTTCCCAAAAATTCGTAACCCATTTGCTAGCCCTGTAAACCTGAAGAAGCTCCAGCAGCGTCTTTTTTCACGTAAAAAATCGACAAAGTTGACTTGGAGACGAGCTGGTAAATATGCGCTATGGACTCTTGGGATCATTATCTTAGTTATAGTTTTAATGTTTGCCTGGTTTGCGAAAGACCTTCCAACACCAGGTAAAATCCGTAATCTAGCCGCCGAGGGTTCAACAAGGCTCTTTGATCGTAATATGCAACCACTCTACACAATTTCCGGCGAACAAAAACGGATTATCATCGATCAAAAAGACATCCCCCAGGTAGCAAAGGAAGCCACTATCGCCATAGAGGACAAGAATTTTTATAATCACCATGGAATCTACCTCAAGGGCTTAGCCCGAGCAGTTATATTTGGAGGATCGCGTGGCGGTGGATCAACTATCACTCAACAGTTTGTTAAAAATGCTATCCTCCATGACAAAAGTCGTAGTATTATCCGAAAAATCAAAGAGGCGATTTTATCAATCGAGCTTGAAGCGCTCTACAGCAAGGAAGAAATCCTGACGATGTACTTAAACTATATTCCTTACGGAGGTAATAACTACGGAATTGAAGCAGCTTCGAAATCGTACTTCAATAAATCTGCAAAGGATTTAAATATCACCGAAGCAGCAACTCTAGCCGCTCTGCCACAAGCCCCTTCTACGCTCTCCCCGTACGGCCAGAATGTTGATAAGCTCATTGCCCGTCGCGATCTTACGATTAGCCTAATGATGGATCAGGGCTATATCACTAGCGAAGAGGCGAGCGTAGCCAAGAAAGTAGAATCAAAGTTTTCTCCACGTCACGATTCTATTACTGCACCGCATTTCGTTCTTTTCGTTAAGGACTGGTTAGTAGACTACTTCACTAAAGAACTTGGCGACAACCAAGCAGCGGAACAAAAAGTTGAAAGCGGCGGCTTTGACGTTGTCACTACACTCGACCTAACCAAACAACAAAAGGCCGAAACTATTGTCAGCGAAGCCGCCAATAAAACTCTCAAAAATGCCGGTGCCTCTAACGCTGGCTTGGTAACGATCGACCCCAAACGCGGTGAAATTATCGCCATGGTTGGTTCGGTTGACTACTTCCAGGCCCAGTTTGGGGCTTTCAACGTTACGACCGCTAGTCGTCAGCCCGGATCTAGCTTCAAACCCATTGTTTATTCAGCAGCGTTCAAAGAAAAGTATAATCCCGCTACTACGCTCTTCGACCTAAGAACAGACTTCGGTAACTATACTCCCGACAACTTTGATGGTGGCTTCCGTGGTCCGGTTACAATCCGCCAAGCGCTTGGTAACTCTCTAAATATACCCGCTGTTAAAACTTTAGGTTTAATAGGTATAGATAACGCCTTAAAGAATGCCCAAGATCTTGGAATTACAACACTGACAGATAAAGATCGGTACGGTTTAGCGTTGGTGCTCGGAGGTGGTGAAGTTAAGCTTACGGAGCTAACTGGCGCTTATGGAGTATTCGCAAATAACGGTACTTTGATGCCAACTACACCTATTCTAAAAATAACGGACAGTAAAGCAAAAGTGATCTACAACCACGAGGACCCCAAAGATGGTCGGCAAGTACTAGATCCTCAAGTCGCCTACGAGATAAGTAACATTTTAAGCGACGTTGAAGCTAAGAGACCAACCTTCGGCCGGACTCTAGGAGTTCTAACTCTGCAGGGTCGCCCTGCCGCAACTAAAACTGGTACTACCGATGCCTTCCGCGATGCTTGGACCATCGGCTACACCCCACAGTACGTAACCGGAGTCTGGGCAGGAAACAACGACAATAGCTCGATGAATAGATCTGGTGGGTCGGTAGCTGCAGCACCAATCTGGGATGCATTTATGGAATATCTTCACAAAGATCTCCCCGTTGAACAATTCAACCGTCCTGACGGAATCAAAACAGTCACAGTCGATAGACTATCCAACAAACTCCCCGTTGATGGCTCCGACCCTATCACAGACATTTTTGCTAGCTGGCAGGTACCTACCGAAAGGGATGACGTACACGTTCAAGTGAGGGTTTGCAAGGAGAACGGATTACTCGCTGACTCATCAATCCCAGACGAGCTAGCCGAGAACCGGACCTACACTAACGTTCATTCTGAAAAACCAAACCTTCCCAACTGGGAAGGACCAGTGGTGGCTTGGGCCAACTCTAACGGCCTCAATAATCGCCCTCCGACCGAGAAGTGCCAGTCTGGTAATGTACAGCCTAGCGTTGAGATAACCTCTCCTACAGACAACCAGGCAGTTTCAGGTTTGTTTACTATTCGAGCTGTCGCTTCCGCTTCAAGTGGTGTCAAGCAGGTTGAATTCATGATAGACAGTATCGGCGTGGGTGTAGCAACTTCTTCGCCCTATGAGATTAGCTACAACGCCGCAAACTTGTCTTCTGGAAATCACAAGCTTCAGGCCACCGTCACGTCTAACAATGGCTCAAGTGCAAGTAGCGATACCGTCAACTTCACCGTCTCAACAGACAGTACCGCTCCCGGTGAAATTGAAAATCTCCAAGCTACTTGGGCCGCTGGCTCAATCACATTTATTTGGACCAACCCAACCGACGCTGACTTCAAACTGGTTCGTATAAAAGTTTATACCGGCCCTCTCTACTCTAAACTCTACCGAACTGTTGAGGTTGCCAAACCGGGCATAACTACTACTTTGACGGGTTTGTTTGGAACCTTTAAATTTGTGTTCCATACCGTTGACGAATCTGGTAATCAGTCACCTGGCATCGAACGCTACTACTCACCTGGCGGATCGCCCTAAAGACAGCAAACTAACTCTCGGTATCTATAACCGAGACATCTGCTCCAGCGTGTTTAAAGTCTATCAATTGAAATTGGACGGTTTTATTACCGTTCCAAATATTTTCTGTTAAGTGTCCCGCGACATCTGCCCGATTAGATTTGTGGGTAGCAAACTTCTCAGCAAGCGAAAAACCAATTGCGGGTAAGGTTACCGAGTCTTTTGTTAGTAGTAATTGTATGTGTTTTTTTGCAGCACCGACTGGTTGAGGGTCTGTGAGCTCCACGTCACGAATAATGAAAGTTGGTCGTGGATTACCTAGTCCGTGAGGCTCAAGCTTTAAAAGTTCCTGGGCCTGGGAAAGGGTCGCATCTACTAGTTTTAAGAAGTCGTCAGCTTTTAGGGAAGATCTAGGAAGGATGCCGTCGAAATATTTCTTGGCGTGCTTTTTAAGGGCAGTCGCAAACGCCTCCCAGCTACCTGTTCGAGCAGTTAGCCCCGCTGCTTGTCGGTGGCCACCATACTGTTCCAAATGACTGCCCACAGAAGACAGGCCGTCAATAATTGGATAGCTACCAACCGAACGAGCGCTTGCTCTAACCTGGTCGTCAACTCGACTTCCAACAACTACTGGCCGGTAATATTTTTCCGCTAACTTCCCTGCCACCAGCCCAACCACACCGGAAGACCAGCCGTCCCCACTAATTACGTAAACAAAATCTCCAGCACTGTTTTGCTGCCAAAGAGAGATTTCGGCTTGGGCTAAAACAGCCTCTACCAAGTCTTGCCTCTCGCGATTAAGCTGTTCGATCTGCCGTGCCAACTCACCGGCTTTAACTGAATCAGTCTCTCGAAGTAGGTCGTAAACTGGTCGGTTATCCCCCATACGTCCAGCCGCATTGAAACGGGGTCCAATCGAGAATCCGAGAGATCCGGCACTCAACTCATCAACATTCAAACCCGCCAAGCCCATTAGCGCCGCCAGTCCTGGTCGCCGAGTTTTCTTGAGGACTTTTAAACCAAATTCAACCAAGGGGCGGTTTTCTCCCCGCATCTCCATCATGTCGGCAACAGTTGAGATAGCAACTAGATCTAACTGCCATTTTAGAAATCCCTCTGATAGTTGAGTTGGGAAGTCTTGCCGAAGAGCACAAGCGAGTTTGTAGGCTAAAGTACAGCCACAAATATTAGGAAAGGGGTACTTCGAATCTTTAAGATATGGGTCGACAATCGCTTCGGCCGGGGGCAACTCTCCCTCTGGAGGAAGATGGTGGTCTAGTACGATCGTCTTGACACCTAGACTATTTAGTTTTTCGACAGCCTCTACGGAGGTCACGCCAGTATCAACAGTTATCAATAACTTAGCTTGTTCGGCTATGGGACCTATAAACGAATCTGTTAGTCCGTAACCTGTCTGGCGGGTTGGTAGGTAAACTTCGTAGATTAAGCCGAGACGTTGGCAAACAGATGCCAACAAGGCTGCGGCCGGAGTACCGTCAGCGTCGTAATCACCAAAAATTGCCACTGGCCACTTTTCCTTCACCGCCTTGACTATTAGTCTCCGTGCAACATCCATTTGAGGCAAAAGGTTGGGATCGTGGAGATGTTTTAGAAAATCCATCTCTAATTCGTCAGGACTAATACCCCTGATCTGGCAGAGGTGATCAAGTAACGATCGGTTATTGTGACGCTTGTAAACCTGCCATTTCTTAGCTGCCATCACTTAGTGTAAACGTAGCCTGGTACCCGAACGTCAACCCGTTCAGTTATGCTGTCGCCCTTAGTAGCTAGTACGCCCGAAAGCGCTTCTACCTGAGAGCTTGAATCACCCGAGAGTAAGAATAAACCTTGAATCGGATTCTTGCCTGGTCGTTCTATTATGGCTGTTACTTGGTAAAGAGATTCGTTAAGTAATAGCGTTTTAGCAGTTAGCTGTTTTGTAGATAGTAGCTCAATGAGACGTCGATATTGGCTTATAATCTCCGGACTGGCAACAACTGACCCGAGCTTAATTGGCTGACGCTGAGTATCCTCGACTACCAATAAGTCACTTAAATCGGTTGGCTGGGCTGTAAATAACACACCTCTTTTGTCAACTGAGTAAAGCGATTCTCCGCTTTTCCAAATTATTTCGGCTGTTCGCAGAGATAAGCTGCATCGGAGCGTGGCAGGCAGGCCACGTCGACAAACAAAATCAGCCACCTCAAGATTATTGTGAGTTTTGCTGATCAGTCTCGAAACGGAAGAAGAAAAAATAGATTGGCCAAGTAGCCCGTTTAGTTCTGCTGATATATGTTCGTTTTTATCGCCTAATAGCTCAACCGTTGTTAACCGCCAAACTGGTAAACGTCCAAGCAGTAGAAATATAGTAACAAGAATAATGAATAGCAGTATTGCTCGCCACGACTTGTCTAGTCGTGGTCCTCTGCCGGAACTTTGCGGTACAACGTAGCTACTTCCAAATAATTTCGGGTTTCTTGCGCCTCGTTGCATTTAAGGGTATTTCCAGACAATTACGAACATTCTATTTTAAGTATCCGTTCGGGACAGCTGTTGGTAAACCTTGTACACATCACCTGCTCCCAGCAGTAGGACGACGTCATCTCCATCGATAGAACCGCTCAGTAGTTTTGCTACCTCCTCGGTTGTTGGTCTATACTCCATGTCTGGCTTAAGCGGTTTTAGAACCTTGATCAAAGCCTCTATGGTAACGTAGCCTGATTTTTCCCGAGCCGAGGCAAAGATATTCAGAAGGATTACTTTGTCAGCACCAAGCAAACTTTCCGCAAATTCGTTGAGCAATCTGCCTGTTCGAGAGTACGTATGGGGCTGAAAAACAACCGTGATATTTTTAGTTGGAAAACGCTTGTGAGCAGCGTCAATCACAGCCTTAATGGCTGTTGGATGGTGAGCGTAGTCGTCTATAATAACTGCGCCATTATACTCACCAAGAATTTGGAATCTGCGCATCGGTCCTACGAATTTGCGCAACGCTCTGGTTATTACAGACTCTGTTACCCCCAAATGTCGAGCAACAATTATTGCTGCTGTAGCGTTTAAGGCGTTGTAAACACCAGCGAGCTTGGTTGTGAATGGCCCAATCTTCTTTTCCTCATGGAGAATGCTAAAAGTCATGTTCTCACCTTCATTTACTTCAATGACTTGAAATTGCGCGGAAGAATCTAGGCCGTAAGTCAGACAGGGTCGATCAACCCGGCGACTGACCAAGCGACGTACCAATGGCCAATCTATGCAAGCGATGATTGTTCCGTCTCGAGGAATCTTAATTGATAGTCTATAAAAAGCCTGATAGACTTCCTCGGCAGTTTGATACATATCTGGATGGTCCAACTCAATACTGGTAATGATGACGTGCTTGAGTGGAAAGTCTAAGAATTTTGGCTCGTTACTTTCCTCACTTTTTTTATATTCATCAGATTCAACAATAAAATATTTTCCTTGGCCAATGTGTCCATTGGCAGGTAGACCCGGAACGTACGGAGCGCCGATCATATAGCTTGGTGCAAAGCCGGCTTCTTGCAGAATAAACGCTAACAGTGCAGAAGTTGTAGTCTTTCCGTGTACTCCAGCAACCCCAATCCCTTCGAATTTTGCCATCAGCTCACCAAGGATTTCTGAAAAAGTTTTTACTTCTAGCCGGAGTCTTTTGGCTTCCTTGACTTCTAGATTCTCTGATCCAAAAGCCGCCGACAGGACAATCCGGGGCTTATCTTTTAAGTTGACTGGGTCAAAGCCATCAAAGACAGTGATGTTGCTTTGACGTAACACTTCCGAAGTTGGGAACTCCTCAGCTGTATCGCTGCCGGTAACAATATAACCTAGCTCCTTGGCCATTATTGCAAGCCCCGACATCCCCATACCCTTAATCCCTATAAAATGTAGCTTATTGTTTACTTCTGCTCGCTTGGCCATTATATAGTTTCTCCTTTAGAGATAACTTCAACAGTTCTTTCAACAGCGCCTTGCTCGTTAAAGTACTTGCTCAGACGAGCTCCTAGGTTTTGTAGCTGAGCCTTATCTGCTAATAGTCGCTTAATATCGTCAGTAAATTTTTCGTTATTCAAGTCTTTCTCTTCTCGTAAGACAGCTGCTCCAGCAGCTTGAAGGTGTAGCGCATTAGCCAGTTGATGATCACTTGCGGAGTTTGGTAACGGTACTAAATACATTGCTCGTGAGAAAAGTGCTGCTTCAGCAATGGTAGTAGCACTAGCACGGCTAACAATCAGGTCCGAGCTCCGGAAGTAGTAAGGCAGCTCTCGAGTAATAAAGGCAAAAGGTCGGTAGGCGTTCTGGTATTTCTTGCTCAATCCCTGAGCAATTGTTTTGTGCGAAAGTATCTCGGCCTCACCTGTAATGTGGACTACATCTGCTACCTGGACTATTTCAGGTAACGCCTCACGAACAAAGCGATTTATTGCTTTTGAACCTTGGATACCAGCAATAACAAGGATCAAAGGCCGCGACTTACGAACGCCTTGTAGATTAGCAGCCTGTCGTAGGGTGCGGCGTATCGGGATACCTACCTGCTCGAAACGACTATCGTGGTTGGGAAAAACCGACGGCGAAAAGGCTGTGAGGACTTTCGAAGCTACCCGCACTGAAATTCGATTTGTCAGTCCCATAACCGAATCTGATTCATGAATTACAATCCGTCTGCCTAAGAGTTTTGCTGCCATAACCATCGGTAAGGCAACGTATCCGCCCTTACTAAAGATTACCGGAGAACCAGTTGTTATTAGCAGGCTCAAGGCTTGAAAGTAGCCTCTGATAAACCTGCCTACGTCAAGAATGTTTTGGGTTACTGCTGCTAAACTCCAGTAGCGTCGCCACTTACCTGCGCTAATAGCTTTGAAGGGCCAGCCGTATTCAGCGACAACTTCACCTTCTCTACCAACTCGTCCACCGATGAAAATAAAGGGTATCTTGAGGCTGGCTAATTCTTCTCCAATTGCAACCAACGGAAAAATGTGGCCACCGGTGCCACCTCCAACTAACAAGATTGGATGCTGATTATTTGTTGATTGGTTATCCATCATTTGTTTCTCGTGAGGCATTGGTCAAAACGCCTAATAACGCCATACTCACAATTAGAGACGTACCACCATATGAGATCAGAGGCAAGGGCACGCCCGTTAAGGGCAGTACTCCGAGCATCCCGCCTACGTTAATTAGCATTTGCCCAATGATAGCCGTTGTAATACCAGCGGTTATTAATTTTACGTATCTGCTATTAGCAGCGCGAGTTATTAGATACCCCCTCCAAGCAAGATAAAAGTACGCCAAAACAACAATCATAGTTCGTATAAATCCCAACTCTTCTGCGATTACAGCAAAAATTGAATCGTTGTGTGACTCGGGCAGAAATGAGTATTTGCTTACACCTTGTCCGAACCCCACCCCCCATAAACCGCCTGTTCCAATCGCTATTTGAGCTTGATTACCGTGATAGGCACTCCCCAATTTATCTTGCTGGGAGCTGTTTTTATTCAAGAAAGCCGTTAGTCGCGACGCTCGATACGGGGCCTTATATATAACCACCAGTAATAGCAAAGCACCGACAATAATAAGGGCGACATACTGCCAGATATTTGCTTCGGCAATAAAGAGGATGGTTAAGGAAGATATAATAATAACCAAAGCTGTGCCCATATCTGGTTGGAGCATAATTAGGCCCACTACTAATCCCAATACGCAGATGAAGGGTATGAGCGTTTTAATGGGATCTTGAACATCACGTTCTTTGGCTGCTAGATTACCGGCAAAATATAATATTAGTAACAGCTTAACCACCTCGGCTGGTTGAAAGCGTAAAAACCCAATATCAATCCAGCGATGCACTCCGGCAATTTTAGGTCCGATGATCGGGAAAAATACCAGAGCCAAGAGGATTAATGCCGAAATTAAGAATAGGTTCCGATTATGGTACAAACCGTCCAGCGGTACTTTCATGAAGTAAAAGAAAACGCCAGCACCAATAATCCAGGCTACCAACTGGCGAATAAAGAAGTAGTAAGCGTTACCGGTCGTTTCCGCAGCTTGGATCTGTGAAGACGAAAGAATCATTATTAATCCAAATACTGATAAACCCAGTGTTAGTATCGGTATCACCGTATCTATCTTGCGACGGAGCTTAATCTGACTTAGTTGCATTTGTTACTAAATGTTTAAACTGATCACCACGGTCTGCAGCATTTTGAAACATATCCTTGCTGGCACAAGCAGGCGAGAGCAATACTACGTCCCCACTTTTGGCTGAATTCTTAGCCTGCCTGACCGCTTCGGCAAGCGTCTTGGGTGTATCGACAGCAATTCTCTGAG
>JANLIQ010000049.1 GCA_024654065.1 Candidatus Berkelbacteria bacterium
ACCCAGTCGTCGGTATGTCCAATGATTGTTCATAAGGTAGCCATTAACCGATCCTACCAAGTAGCCTATTAAGGTGGCGACGTATATTGAGGTCTTGAATTCTAAGAAGAATAAATTAAGAACCGCGATATCAAGGATAGTGTTAACTATACCTATCATCCCGAAAAGGAAAACGTCTCGGTACAAAGTCCTTCCCAAACCAGACGTTCGATAGAGTTTAACTAACTCCCGGAAAGCCCGAATAATTACTTTAAAGTTGGCTCCTGTTTGGCTACCAGCCGTTCGCGGTAGATGGGTGACTGGTATCTCTTTGAAAATTAATCCCTTCTTCTGTAGGCGAGTCATGAGTTCTGCTGAAAAGGTAGCTCCACCAGATTGGATCTTGAGGTCTTTTAGAACAGAGCGATGGAAAAGCTTAAATGCGCAATCAAGGTCTTTAATTTTTAGACCGAATAGAAAGCGAACTAGTGCGTTCCAGCCTTTGGCATTGAGGATCCGAATAAACGGATCGCGACGAGGAGCCCGGTAACCGACGATAACCATATGGTTACTTGAGTATGGGACGAATTGACTGATTTCCTTTAAGTCAAATTGTAGATCTGAATCGGAGAAAAAGACCCATTCCTTAGTAGCGGACTTGAGACCGTTCCAGACTGTTTGCCCGTAACCCATGTTTTGTGGATTATCTACCAGCCTAACCCTAGGGTCGTGCTTCGATATCTCAAGAACGATGTCTCGTGTCCTATCTTTACTGCCGTCGTTAACAACAATTACCTCAACCTCATTAGCTACCGCTCCGCCAGCCTCTAGGGCCGTCTCGACTGTCTTGGCAATATTCGCTTCTTCGTTGTAGGCGGGAAATACTAGAGAAAGAGATGGCAGCTTCATTTCCGGTCGATCGTACCTGAAACCTCAAATGAATGAAAGGTTTTTCTTAGTCCATCTTCCAGGGTTGTCTTAGGTTCCCAGCCAAGAGCGTCTTTAGCAAGAGCGCTAGATAGGCAACTTCGTCTAAGCTCACCTGGACGACTGCGTTCAAAACGTGGCTTTGTTTCGGCCTTAGCCTCTTGAGAGAGTTTGTCAAATATTTTCAGCACACTTACCTCATGCCCAGTACCGATGTTAAACGTAGATACTTTCGAATGCTTAAGCGCCGCCACAAAGGCATTAACAACGTCGCCCACATAGACATAATCACGAGTTTGCCCGCCGTCACCAAATATTATTGGTTGACCGCCACTCAACAGCTTGTCGCAAAAGATCGCAACTACACCTGCTTCACCTTTTGGATCTTGGCGTGGACCGTAAACATTGGCCATGCGAAGTATTACAGGCTTGAAACTGTAAACTTCCCCGTAAAAACGTAAGTAGTTCTCAATAGAATACTTGGCTATACCGTACGGCGACTCTGGAGCCACAGTTTGACTTTCGGGTGTGGGAAGGTTATCTGTTTCGCCGTAAAGTGCCCCACCCGTCGAGCTAAAGATAATTTTGTCACAATCGAACTGTCGACAAACCTCAAGTAAAGTTAGTGAACCAATAATATTCTCGGTGGCATCGAATATAGGATCGCTAACAGAGGCCGAAACTGATTTCTGGGCTGCTAGATGAATAACGGCTTCGGGAGTTGTTGTTTTGAAAATTTCCTCGAGTTTCGATCGGTCCTTAATATCTGCTTCAAAAAAATCAGCGTCTTTATTTAGATTCTCTTTTTTGCCGCTAATTAGATTGTCAATAACTGTCACCTCATGCCCATCCTCGAGAAGGGCATCCACGAGGTGTGATCCAATGAAACCGGCGCCGCCAGTTACGATGATTCTCATTTCAAACTACTTTCGTTTGTATAGATCGATCGGCCGATATTTCGGATCGTTGTAGGTTTTAACGTAGGTATAGTTTGGGGTAAATTGATCCCATTTTGTTGGATCTGCTAACCAACCGAAGGCTTTATCATAAAGGATATAGTCGGGTTCGAAGGTCCGAAAGGCGAAGAAGGGATCGTTCTGGCGTAGAGCTTCCAAAACACCAGGGGAGACAATACCAATCGTGTCTACAATTGGGCGCTCAGAGTAGTAGGCGATCGCCCCAATCTCCATATAGGCAACACTAGTTCCGTTTGGCATAACTTGATTGAGGTCTCGACCGATCGTTTGGTAAAGAACGTCTCTTGGATAAGGCTGGCCATTTGCTTGTTCTAGAATTCGATCATGCCCCCAGAGCAATAAAACGGCGGCAACAATAAAAACCGCCAAGCCATTGGTCCAGGGAGCAAGCTGGTTATTTCCACTGTTAAAGTGTTCAAACATCTCGTCCAGAGAAAAGCCGATCGCGAGTGGCAACCAGGCAACAGGCAAGAAGAGAAACCAGTGGTAGAAGGAAATGTCTATAAAGTTGTAGAGTGCGATTGGCAGTAGCAGTAGTAAGATGGTTAACCAGAGAAAGATTGAGTTCCGAGTTGAGCGAGCCAGGGCGATCACAGCAAGCAAGGCCGTTAGTTTGCCCCACAGACTCCCGAACATCACTAGCTTCAACCAATCTCCGAAACCTCGCAAAAAGTTATCGTTCGCGATGGTGCTCTGCAGTATCTTGAAACTCATAGAGTTGGAAGAAAGTTGACCAAAGGCAATCTCGGAATAACCAAACCATATGGCGAGAGGGGCAACGAAAGCGACGCCTATCGGCACTAACTCTCTTAATTTTATTCGAACCGAATCGTTTTGTCTGGCTCGCCAGAATAGTAAGAGAAGAAGAGGTAGGATAACTACCGATTCCCCGCGACAGAGAAAGGCGGCCGAGGCAACTAAGGCACTGATAATGAATCTTCCTCGAAGCGCAAGGGAAAGAGCTACCAAAATGCCTAGAATCGCTAGGAGGGATTCGTGTCCGAACATCATTAAATAAAGAACATTAACATAGACAAAGATACCGGCTGCCAAGGCCGCTAACACAGAGCGGCCGAGCTGACGAAGCAACACATAGGTTTGAACCGATGTCAGCACAATTGCGGCAATACTGATGGTTTCGGCCACTAACTTTATATCCGCTTGGCCTGAAAAAAGCTTCCAAATGAATCCAAAAATGACATAGAGTATAACCGGAAGCGGAGCGGAGGTGCCTAGGACATGTGAGCCGTTAAACGTGAACCCGTTGCCAGTAAGAATGTTCTTGGCATAGGTATAACCGAAGAACGAGTCGTCGAAGAACCAGCTTCGAATATTAATCTTATCGAGCCAAATTAGGCCACCGACAATGAGCACTAAAATTATTAGTCTGTCTCGCCAAATATGATTTGTGAACAACTCGCGCCATCGGGAAAGCATTAGTATTCACTATATATAAGTCAATCTCTCCGGGCAATACTGCTTACGACTTATGCTTAGGAACAATTTTTCGACGTAAATTAGCTAGGAAGCGCGCCAGTTTGTAAGACTTGGAGTTCTGGATGTTTTGCAGTGCCGTTCGTAATTCGGAAGTATTTTGAGTGGCATGTTCGAGTGCAGTAGTCAGCTCACCTACAGCGACTGTCGCAGCCTTTTGAGCGTCAAGATCTAACTTAAGCTTGTTAACAAACAGTTCTGTCATTCTCTGTTCTAGAACCAACTGGTCGCTGGCCGACGGTACGAGCTTAAAATATTGACTGAAGTCTTTGGTCAGTTTCGCATTTTTATACAGTACATAAAAGTGTCGATAGCCTGGTGCGGTAAAATCACCAAGTCTGAGAAGATTTTCATTATAAAATTGGTTAATCGCTCGCACCCCTGTTGGGTCGACTAAGGCCTCGGAAACAAAATTGGTCAGGATTAACTTTAACCAGGCCTGAAGATGGTTACTCTCAAACTGAATATATGGACAGCCAAATTTTTTGACCTCGCTCTCCATCAGCTCTGAAGTTGGTTTGTTCTGCTCGAAGTGTTCAATTAGCCAGGGGTGGTTGCGTTCGTGTTGCGAGTGAAAAAAGTCATTGGCAATTGTCTCCGCTTGCGTCGTTTCTACAGACTCAAACGGCGCGGCGATGATGACTAATTCCCGAGCGACTCGGTAACATTCCTGGAGAAAGTCGGGCTTCTTTTCGTCACTGACATGCTCAAGAACATCCATGGACACCACAGCATCAAAGCTATTGTCATTAAACTCCATTTTAGTTGCATCGCCTTGAATATAGCTGTAGCCACGAGTCTCTTTTGGGGGCGGAAGAATATCAAGTACCGTCAGCTCATACGGTAACTTATCTTGCTTCAGCGCCGAGCGAAAATACTTACTACCGCCCCCGACATCAAGTAACTTAATGGGGTTCTTGCCAAAATCTCTCTTCAGGATCTCTTTGCAGATAAAAAAACGGGTAAAGGCGTCGGGATTAAGCTGGAGATACTCTTCGCTTTTAGTGGGAGTCATCTCTCAGTTTTACTCTAGCCGAAGTGAGAAGTCTTCCCTGTCTAAGGTCAAGTTGGGGTTATAGTGTGGATCACCTTGACGGAGGAACTCTCCCCACTTGGCCGTGAACCGATCGATTTCTTTCTTAAACCGGGCGATTTTCTCTGGCGTGTCTTCGTAGCCGCGGGTTTTACTCTCGTAGTGATAGAGTTCGGCGTAAGGTGTCCAGACGATTAATTTGCCAAGCTGGCGAATATTCAAACAGAGGTCGATATCGTTAAATGCTAGAGCGTAGCCCTCATCGAAGCCGCCCACTTCCCCGAAAACCTTCCGAGAGATCATGACGCAAGCGGCCGTAACGGCGCTTAAGTTTTGGGGGAGAATCAGTCGACCAAAGTAACCAAACGACCCCGCGGGAAAGTGCTTGTGCGAGTGACCGGCCACGCCACCTAGCCCGACGATGACACCGCCGTGTTGGATGGTTTTGTCTGGGTAAAGCAATTTTGCCCCAACTGCTCCGACATCGGGTCTCTGGGCGTACTCCAACATTGCCTCAATCCAGTCGGAGCTAGTGACTTCAGTGTCGTCATTCAAGAAAAGTAGGTAGTCGCCCTTAGCCTGCCTTGCGGCGAAGTTATTGACAGCCGAGTAGTTGAACGGCTTGTGCCAGTTGACGATCGTGACTCGAGGTTGTTTTCTTAGCTTCAAGTAGAGCTTCTGGGTAGCTGGCTCGATACTCCCAGTATCAACCAGAATGATTTCGTAGTTTGAGTAGGTTGAACGGTTAATGATCGAGTCAAGACAGTGCTTCAGTAGCTCGGCCTGATCTTTGGTTGGGATAATAATTGACACTAGCGGCAATTTGTTTGGTAGCTCGTATACCACCCGACAAGTGCCGAAAAGTGGCCCTTGTAAAATTCTTCCCTTAATCCCCAGCCGATCTAAGTGCTCGGCGATAGCTTTGTTGGTTGAGTAAGAAACATAATTCTTAGCTTTAATGTTGGAGGCGGTGGAGTGTTCGTGCTCGCGCCAGTGGTAAAGGATTTTGGGAATATGAACAATTCTCTTGGCCTGCTCGCTAGCGCGTAAGACTAAGTCGAAGTCCTGGCTCCCCTCAAACCCCTCTCTAATATGCCCTATTGTGTCTAGCAAAGAACGCTTAATCACCAGAAGGTGAGTAATATAGTTGTATGTCCGGAGAGTGTCTGGGCTCCAATCAGGTTTGAAGTGAGGCTTAAGACGAGACTTGCCGTCCTTTGTTAGCTTATCTTCGTCGGAATAAAGTAGGTCGGCCTCGGGATCACGATTCAGAGCCGCCACCACCTCATACAGAGCAAAGGGGGCTAGAGTGTCATCGTGATCCAAAAGAGCGATATACTCGCCCCTGGCCAACTTAATTGCGGCATTAGTATTAGCAGCAATACCTAGGTTTGTTTTCAGATACTCGACTTTAACTCGCTCGTCCTTTTCGGTCAGTTGACGGAGATACGCTCGAGTTTCTTCTTTATTACTGCCATCCGCAATGCAGAGCTCCCAATTCGAATAGGTTTGGTTCCGGACAGATTCGACCATCGGCGCCAGAAAGGTCAGTGGGGTGTTAAAAGTTGGGACAATAATTGAAAGTTTCGGCTGATTCTCAAATCTATGCGTCGCTTGCATCGTTAGCTCCGCTTGAGTTGGTTCGTTTCGGGCCATCCAGTGTTTGTATGCTCGTCTATCCTCAAAAGCAAACTCTTGGGTAGCATTAGCGAAAAAGTTAACTTTTTCCACCGCCTTAGTTAAGAATTGGCCGAAACCGTACTCGCGAATATACCAAATTATTTTCCTAAGGTTATCTCTGGTTAATTGGTTTTTCAGGCGTTTTGTGGCACGAAAAGTTTTTCTCAACATTAGCTATCTAGTGTTGGGGTTGGTAGGTATTGGCTAGCTTGCCGTCTTTGATCTCGATAATACGGTCGCAGAATCGTTCCATCGTCGTTCGATCGTGAGAGATTAAAATAATTGTAATACCGCGCTCTTTGAACTCGTTC
>JANLIQ010000068.1 GCA_024654065.1 Candidatus Berkelbacteria bacterium
GATCGGATCTTTCCTTAATTCTATCCATATACCCTGGTATTTTGGCAAAATCATCGAGCAAGGTCTTTCTCATGTTACCGTTGTACAGTGCGGCAGCTGGATGGTAGAGCGGTAAGTAGTACTGGTTATCATTTTTAACCAGTTGGCCGTGAAGAACTGAGATTGGTTTGTCGTTGTCAGGTAACAGAGCGTGCATAGCGTGACGTCCCAAAAAGCAGATTAGTTTTGGTTTGATAATAGCAATCTGTTTTTTCAAAAAAGGTAGTTGGAGAGCGATCTCTTCCGGCAAGGGATCGCGATTGTCTGGCGGCTGGTACTTAATAGCATTAGCAATAAAAATGTCCTCCCGCTCTAAGCCTATAGAATTAAGCATCTCCCCTAGAAACTTACCTGCAGCACCAACGAACGGCCTACCCGTTTCGTTTTCTTTGGCTCCAGGCGCCTCACCAACAAACATGATCTCGGCATCCGGATTCCCCTCGCCAGGTACCGGATTTTGATTCGGAACATATCTGCACTGCTCACAAACAGCAATGCGCCTTGCCACTTCTGCCAGTGCCTCTTCCTTGGTCATGACAGTTTAGGTATATCAGATCGCCCGTAACGAGGCGAGAAAAATACCACAGAAAGTCTTGACTTTCTCGAGATAATATGGTAGGCTTCGAGTTAGAAATAAACGTTCCTTCACATTTGTATCGCCCGCTATTTTGCTTGAAAAATCAGTTTTACTGGCAAAACTGCGGGCGATACGCAATCACCCACAAGGAGAATAATCGTGATCGAACTTAATCAAAATGTCCGTACGGTCGGGTTGCAGTTTAGATTTTCCAATCGTAGCGCGATTCCCGATTCGGTGAATCGTTGGAGTTGGGAAGTCCCACAGGAGTCCGAGAATCGCCGGTGTCAGCCAAGCGGGACCTTGGCGATCGAGCCGACTATGACATGCACTCTCGTGGAGTTTCTCGGGGAGCTCGAAGCGGTGGGGTACGAGTTGGTCGACGCCTTCTGCCAGGAGCGAATCAACCCCAGGGATTCCCGCCAAGAAGTCTACTATATGGTGCGTTTCCAGTTTGCCAAACAGGGATTCATTTCCCCATCCGACAACTTCTCAAAGCGTGCGAACACCATTCGCGCCGAGCTCCAGAGAGTATGCGAAACTACGCTATGGCGGGTTAGGGCTTATCTCAATCCGTTCAAGAGTAACAGTGAGGAGATACCCGGCCAGAACGCCGTGAGTATTAACCTTGAGGTTCGCCAGCCGCTGTTTCGCCCTGACGGTCAGCCAGTGACGGCTCGGGCTAAGGATGAGCGTGGCAAGCCAATCGGCGACCCACTCCCGCTCCAACCCACCCACTACCTCCGTGTCGAAAACCAGACAATCAAACTCGTTCCGGCCTGACTCCGAAGACACTTCAGCCCAAGAGGCCGGCGCGCAAGCGCGCCGGCCTCTTTTCGTACCCTAAATTATTTACCCAATCCGCACCAGCGAGATGCGGCCTTTGTCCGGGTCGACATCTTTTACTTTAACTTTTACAGTGTCACCGACTTTGACAACATCGGAGACTTTGTCGACAAATCCGCCTGTTCCAAGCGCCGAGACATGGATCATGCCATCTTTGTTTGGTGTTAGTTGAACAATGGCGCCGATTTCTTTGCCGCTCATGCGGTCTTTCTGGATGGCGACAATGGTTCCGGTGAATTCTTCACCTACCTGAACTGGTTTACCAATAGATTCAACAATTGCCTTAACCGCTTCGGCTTTGGCGGCGTCATTCGAGGTAATCATAACCGTGCCGTCGTCGTCGATATCTATATTTAGAATCTCCCGACCTCCCTGGTCATCGATAATCTTATTGATAACCTTACCTCCAGGGCCTATAAGCTCACCGATCTTCTCAGGATCGATTTGAGTGGTAATAATTCGTGGGGCGTAAGGTGAAAGTTCCTTATTAGGCTCAGGAATCACATTAAGCATGGCGGCCATAATCTCTTCGCGACCTTTTAGGGCAGCTTCAAAAGTTGCCTCAATCATCTTGCCTGTTAGGCCCTTGTTTTTAACATCAAGCTGGATGGCAGTAATACCTTTGGCGGTACCGGCGATTTTAAAGTCCATTTCGCCAGCAAAGTCTTCTAGGCCTTGTAGATCAGTAAGAACTTGGAAATTATCGTCATCCGCCGCGACCATACCCATAGCAATACCAGCCACTGGAGACTTAATTGGTACGCCAGCATCCATTAGGGCTAAGGTTGAACCACAAGTAGC
>JANLIQ010000071.1 GCA_024654065.1 Candidatus Berkelbacteria bacterium
TCAGTCGTTGGGCAGGACGTCGAATGCGAAACGACGTTTCCGACTTACGAAAGAGTAGCGATTGCCGTTCCAACAGGTTTGCGCTACACTAGTTCAAGCACCTTACATTATATTCTGGGGTAGCTCAGTGGTAGAGCGGTCGACTGTAGCACAATTATCAAGAGTGGTTATCATGAAGATGTATACCATGGCTGATAAAAGAACTTACGCCGACAGAGCCCATTATTTAACCTTGGCCGTTGCCAAAAGGCGACGAAAGATTAAGTCCATGTCTGTTGAATATTTGGGTAGCAAGTGCCAAATGTGTGGTTACAATCGTTGCAACGGCGTTTTAGAGTTTCATCACAAAGACGAGACTAAAAAACGGTTCGGCATCGGTGAGAAGGGTTACACACGCTCTTGGGAGAGAGTTAAGCAAGAATTAGATAATTGTTATCTTCTTTGCGCTAACTGTCACCGAGAGGTACATGCAGGCATTCTGCAGCTTCCTCAAGCAATCGAGGTTGAAAAACGGGGTTAATTGTCGGGAAACCCTCCTTGGGAACTGTTACCAAGAGGGCAATCCGCAGCCAAGCCCAGCCCCAGTTTAAGGCAACATCAAGCCCAATTATGGGTCAGATTTATCCTTAAACTGGAGCTGGATGATGAGATGGTCCACGCCACTAAGAAACTAGTGGAATCAGTGTAATCGATTGGTCGTGGGTTCGAATCCCACCCCCAGAGCCAGCGTAGACGAATGGCACTTTTTGCCTCGTCTACACCATCATTTGAACCTGTTAACTGGCCGATTTTGGCTGGTTCTAACCTAAGATATTCGTCTTCCAGCGCTTTATAGCTGTTTTCGATCATTGCGTAGACGGGATCAGGTTCAACTGTTAGAATTTTATCTTTTAGTCGCCAGTTCGAACCTAAGTTGTGCATTATTGACCGGCGCTCGCTCAAATCGTCGCCATTAAAGCGGTAGCGAGCGTGAACGGCGAACTCGAATTTCTCTTTTGTTTTTTGAGCTTCCTTCACGACCGATGAGTCACCAGCACCTAGCTCTTCCTCGAGACGGGTGGCCTTTTGTTCCAGTTCAGTCTTCTCTTTCTTGTAGAACTCCTCGCCAATCTGTTGGCGATACATTGCTCGGTTAAGACTGTCCATATCGTCTTTAGTTCGGGTCAATTCTTTCTGCTTGGCTTCCGTCACAGCCTGATTGCTGACCTTCTCTTTCTCCAAACCAGAGTCGAGACACTCAACCGCCCACTCGGCAAACTCCGGCAGAATAGTCAGCTTTGCCAGCTTTTCGTCAACCTGTTTCTCAAGTTCCGCAACGGTGATTCCACCCTTCTGACTGCAGTTAATATATTTTTTACGGTGAGTACAGTGGTAATAAGTAAAATCCTTGGGTAGACCGAATAGCTTGATATTCTTTGTTTTAATTTCAGCGGTAATCGCAGCGCCACACTCGCCGCAGATAGGTATTCCAGTGTAAGTAAATGACCGGGTTTTTGGCCGTGGCCGGCCGTGCCGCCCCAAGATTGCTTGAGCTCGGTCAAACTCGTCAAGCGTGATCATAGGCTCGTAACTGCCCTTATGGAGCACACCATCATCACCTTGATAAAAGTACCCCGCGTACCTAATGCTGGAGAACATCTTATAAATCGTGCTGTTTGAAAGCGGCACATTGCCTAACTTTCGGCGCTGAACAGTACGATAGCCCCAATCGTTGTTGGCAATTTCTAGAATCTTCGGTGGAGTATAAAGGCCAGAGAGAAACATGTCCCACATTTTCCGAATCAAATCGAACCGCTCCGGATCCTTGATCCAGTCCTTTTCACCTTTATCTTTTAGCTTATTATTGAGGTAACCGCCTGGAGCAACGCCTGATGGACAGCCCATACTGATTTTCTTAGCCAAACCGCGCTTAACATCCTTACTAAGTTTTGCCGAGGAGTATTGAGAGTTAGATAATGACTGCTGAAGAAACATAATTCCTTCTGGAGAATTATCGAAATTGTACGAACAGAATTTTAAATCTTGGATTTTTCCTTGCCCTATCATGTAAGTGATTGTCGCTCCGTCTATTTCATTCCGTGACAGTCGATCCGGATGCCAGGCAACGATACCCTGAATTTCTCCTGACTCAATTCGTTTAACCATCTGACTGAAGATCGGTCGGTTATAAGGCTTAAAAGCACTTTTCTCTTCGTGCAGAAACTCAATGTCCAGATCCGGAAAAATTTTATTTATCTCGTCTTTTTGCGAGGCGATTGAAAGGGCTTGCCGCTCTTCGCCTTCGGTCGATTTGCGTAGATAAGCGAAGTATTTTAGGCGTACTGGAACCGCAATCTTTTGTTTGGTATTTGAGCGGTCTGTCATCTGGTTTTCCGAGTCTCAATGAATGCTTCCAACTCGGACTTCGTGATTCGATATTCTTTATTCTGGTTGCCGAAACCAATAGCAGGCAATGCACCTTGTCTGATCCATTTACGAACGGTGGTTGGTTTTATCTTGAACAAGGCCGCTACTTCTTTTGTGGTGAAATATTCTTCCATTATTTTATGTTACTTTATATCACTATGAATACTCTCTAAGACTTGTCAACTTGCTCAGTTTCGGGTGGATCATCTCGTTTCGGAGGCATAAATATTATTAGGCCTTCATCAGCTACTTTAACGCCTTTAACTTTTTCGTAAGACGCAATCGCCTCTTCTTTAGACTGACCAGATCTAATGAGGATAGTATGGACATGCAAACTTGGTGGATTAAGCCTTATCTCCACTTCCCTAGAGATTCTCTTCAGTTTCTTAAGGTCGCTATTTAGACTCATTTGGTAGTCGTGTGATGGTCGTATATGTATAGTTTATTACCCCTGGTGGCAGATCTTCTTTACGAATGATCAGTGGGCGGAAGATTCTGCCCTGTGACAGCCAGTAGCTATCATATCGGCCGTCGTAAGGTTCTCCGGCAAAGTCAACGATCGGAATTCCGTAGAGTTCTTTTGGCGGTTGGAGCTGCTTCTGTAGGGCAGTGAGTTTATTTAGCTTTCCTTCAAGCGTCATTTCAAAATTCCTTCGTCAGTCAGCTTCTCAACCAGTTCGTCCACTTTTTCTTCCAATACCAGCTGTTTTTGAGCTTCCAGCAGTTTTGCAACTAAAAACCCGATACAGTTAGCTACCTTGATGTCGATACTGCCGTCAGAACGGATCCGGCGCACCCGATTTATCGTGTCGGCCAAGAGACAAACAATTGCTTCTTTATACTGCGAGAAGTCGATCGGCTCCGCCTGCATTAATCCGTCCCGGTAATAGCTGACTTTGCCACCCTTCTTCCGAGCGACCAAGCGCTGCTGTTCGGTGTCGGGGTTGTGGGTAAAGCAAAACTCGCTCCCTACCATCGGGTTCGCCTTA
>JANLIQ010000002.1 GCA_024654065.1 Candidatus Berkelbacteria bacterium
TTGGGAATTGTTCGGCGTAAACCCGCATAAGTCGATCACGGTAAACTTTGGCGACAATCGAAGCGGCAGCAACTGGGTAAAAAAACTGATCTCCCCTAATTGATTTTATGTGAGGATGGGCGGATAAGTAGTAGTTGTCGGTTAATACTAAGTCAAAAGTCATTTGTTCTAGACATCGCTGATACGCTAACTCTAAGGCAGCTCTTAGGCCAAGATTATCTATCTCATCGTTACTTGCTTGACCGAACGAGAGTTGCTGTGATCCTTGCGCTATTTGATCGCTAAGTGAAAGTCGCTGTTTTGCAGAAAGTAATTTTGAGTCGTTAATACCTACGATCGGCACGTATATTTCAACAGCCGCAACAACAACTGGTCCAGAGAGCGCCCCACGACCTACCTCATCAATTCCAACAATTCTTTCGTAACCAAGGTCTTTGACTTTCTTAATGAACCGAAGACTTGGTAGTGGTTTTTTTGATCCCTTCGTTTTCTTTGAGGAATTTTCCGGTAATGGATTTGGCATTGTTCATAATATCCTCCGGAGTACCCTCGGCTACAAGCTCACCACCGCGAGTTCCACCATCAGGACCAAGATCAATTATCCAGTCTGCACAACGGATTACTTCAAGGTTGTGTTCAATAATAACGACGGTGTTGCCCTTATCCACTAGTTGATAGAGGACTTTGAGTAAGCGCTGAATGTCCTCAAAATGGAGTCCGGTTGTTGGCTCGTCGAGAATATACAAAGTCTTACCAGTTTCACGTTTTGCCAATTCTGTTGCTAACTTTATTCTTTGAGCTTCACCACCAGAAAGGGTCGTTGCTGGCTGACCAAGTCTCATGTAACCCAAACCAACGGCCTGAAGAACTTCTAATTTATCTGTCACCTCAATACTTCCGTTGAAGAATTCTAATGCTTCATCAACAGTCATTGTTAGAACATCACTAATATCTTTGTCCTTGTACTTAATCTCAAGAGTCTCCGGATTATAGCGTTTACCGCGACATTCCGTACAAGGGACATAAACGTCTGGCAAGAAGTTCATCTCAATTTTCATCTGGCCATCACCACGGCAGTTCTCACAACGACCACCACGAAGATTAAAACTAAATCTTGAAGCCTCGTAACCACGTTCCGCAGCTTCGCTTGTTGCGGCAAACAGTTCACGTATGGGCCCAAGGGTACCAGTATACGTCGCAGGATTTGAACGAGGAGTACGTCCGATAGCCGACTGATCAACGTTAATGATGTTGTCTATGTTCTCCACACCTCTAATATCCTTGTGTGGTGCAGCAAGGGCTGTTGAGGAGTGGAAATGGCCTTCTAATGCTACGGCCAAGGTGTCCTCGATTAAGGTAGATTTACCAGATCCAGAAACGCCAGTAATACAAATCAGACGATTCAACGGGATCTTGACTGAAATATTTTTTAAATTGTTTCCGGTGGCATCAATTATCTCTAGGGCCTTAGCGTCGTGATCGTGTCTATGTCCTGGAAGCTCTACGCGCTTTTTACCTGATAAGTAGGCTCCAGTAATAGACTTTGGATTGTTCTTGATTTGTTCTGGAGTTCCTTCGGCAATAATTTCACCGCCAAGCTCTCCCGCACCTGGTCCCATATCAATAATATGGTCGGCAATAAGCATGGTGTCTTTGTCGTGTTCAACAACAATTACTGTATTGCCTCGCTCCTTAAGCTCTCTAATTGTTTGGAGTAGCTTCTGGTGATCCCGAGGATGCAAACCGATTGAAGGCTCATCAAGGATATAAATAACACCAGTTAAGCCACTTCCAAGCTGAGTTGCTAAACGTACTCGTTGGGCCTCGCCACCAGCTAGGGTAGAGGTTGTACGGTTTAAGGTAACGTAACCGAGTCCTACTTCTAATAGATAGCCCAATCGTTCTGCAACTTCTTTAATAATTGGAGCGGCAATTTTTTTGTGTCCGTTGTCTGAAAAAGTTGTTTTCAATTCTTCGAAGTACTTAGCGGCTTGCTCAATATTTAAACTAGTAACATCGATTATATTTTTATCTTGAATTTTAATCGAAAGTACTTCGATACGTAAACGCTGTCCGTGACAGGTCTGGCAGATTCGCTCAACCATGTACTTCTCAATCTCATTTTTTAGATAATCTGAGTCAGTTTCACGGTATCTACGTTCTAAATTCGGTAGTACACCCTCAAATAGCTCTGGGTCACCGTTACCGGAACCAGGCTCGCCGTGCAAAATAGTGTTTAGAGTTGCTTCTGGAAGCTCGCCAACAGGGGTGTCTAAGCTGAAATTATACTTAGCTGACATGGTATTAAGAGTCTTTTGGTACCAATTAGAGTGTGAGGTGGTTCGGCTCCAAGGTCGGATTGCACCTTCTGCCAAGGTTAATCTTGGGTTTGGAATCACCAATTCTTTGTCTGCAACCATCTGTAAACCTAAGCCTTGGCAGGTTTGGCAGGCCCCTTCGGGGTTGTTAAACGAAAAAAGTCTTGGCTCTATATCTGGGAACTGCCAACCGCACTGGCTACAGGCATATCTTTGAGAGTAGAATCTTTCTTTAGTCAGGTCCGGATTAGTGGCAAGGATTAACCCGCTACCTAGTTTGAGAGCCTTATCTACTAATTTTAGTAATTCAATGTGGGCAACTCCTTCGGATTGTTCGTTAGAAACAGGAAAGTCCTGAGTACCAACTAGTAACTCAAGGGTGTGTCGTTTGTTTTTGTCGATGTTTAATGCTAATGCTTCTTCGATATCCATTTCCGTTCCATCAAAACGAATTCTAATAACATTAGATTTCTTCGCCTGCTTAAGATGGTATTTGTGTTCACCCTTACGGTTCTGGACAACAATTGCAAAAACTTTAACTTTAAGTGTCTCATCGACAACGAAATCCCGCATAATTAGACGAGAGATAGACTCAACCGTTTGGGGTTTAATGGCAATATCGCATTTAGGGCAGAACGGTGTTCCAGCACGAGAAAAGAGTAAGCGAAGGAAATCATATACTTCAGTTGCTGTCGCAACGGTTGATCGAGGGTTACGAGAAGCGGTTTTTTGGTCGATGGCGATTGCCGGAGATAAACCTTCAATATAATCAAAGTCCGGTCTTTCGATATCACTCAAGAATTGACTTACGTAAGAAGACAAACTCTCAACGTATCTTCGTTGGCCTTCAGCAAAAATTGTGTCAAATGCTAAAGAAGATTTACCAGACCCAGAGAGCCCAGTAATAATAGTAATCTTGTTTTTAGGAATGGTAACGTCTAAATTCTTTAGGTTATGCGTTCTAGTCCCCACGATCTGGATGAAGTCTTGGCTGTCTCTATTTTGGTCTGGCTTTAATATTTTGTTTGGCATAATGTTTCTTGGGATAGTGTTTTTCTTTATTGAACCCCGTGCTGTCGGCAATTATACTGCACATTTGGGAGATAATGCAAGAGTCGACCCCGCGCTAAGTGCTCAGAGACCCTTGCAATTAGCGTCGAATTGGCTACAACAAGGAAAGCGTTACTAGCAAATGGAATATTAACTAATTTAGGAGGTGTGAATTGAAAGGAGCAATGGAAACAAACGGACCAGGTACAACAGTTGGGGTAAATGTTGCTTTGTCGGGTACATTAAAGGATCAGAACGATATCTCAGTTTTCGGTATGGTTGAGGGTGAAGTGATTTCAGAAAAATCCGTCACCATTGGCCAAACAGCACAAGTTAAAGGACCGGTTAAAGGAGAATTGGTAACGATTGCGGGAGTTGTTCGTGGTGCAATTAGTGCCAGCGAGAAACTAGAGCTACTAGAAACTGGTAAGGTTTTCGGAAGCATTTCTACAAAAAATTTGGTTATCCATTCCGGGGGAATCTTTGTTGGAAAATGTGAGATGCCTACCGGTGAAGAAACAGTCGAAGAGCCAGAACCAGATTCTGAAATTGAATCAGGCGACACACCAACCGAAGAAACATTGATCCCCGACGAAGAGTAGTGCTCGATGTATTATTACATCATGGAGCCGCCCTCAACTCGGGCGGTTCGCCAGACCTACCAAAAATTGCGTGACCTGCTAACAAATCTCGGCATTGCAGGCGAGATGATGGCGGCGAGCCCTGCTCGTACCCCAGAGGAATTAGCAATGATGGGTTTGGAAAGGGGATATAGCACAATAGTTGCCGTGGGAGGAGACGCATTTGTTAACTACATCGCCCAAACAATTATTGGACAAGCGGTCCTGGGAATTATTCCGATCGGTGAAGCTCAGCAATCAGCGGAATTAATTGGTACTAACAATATGAAGACTGCAGCTGAATTTTTGAAATTTAGACGTTTAAGTACATTTAATACTACTACCGCCGATCCAGACTCATTAATTTTTCTAGATGCGGTTGTTGAACCACCAAAGTTAGCAAAAGTAAGTTTTGTAATTGATGGGAAATTAAGAGGTTACGCATATTTTAATAAAATGACTGTTACGAGAAATTTAGAGATAAAAATAGAAAGTCAACATTTAGTTGAGCCAAAAAAGATTCTAGGTTTGTTTTCTACGGGCGGAACTGTTGTAAAGTCTTTAAGTCAGTTTCATGGTCGGAATGTTCGTTTAACTACAGAACCAGACTTAGCCTTACTTGTAGATGGTCGTCCGGTTGCCAAAACCCCTCTCCAACTTCGCCTTAACCCAAACTCCTTGAAAGTTATCACCAAGCGTGGTAGTATTCTCTAGAGCAATGGGACGTATTTTCAGTCCAGTTCAGGATGTACTTTAACCGATCCAAAGATTCGGTCTGTTCGAAACGGAGTTAAAATAGAGCGCAAACTTCTTACTAACGATCAGATTGTAGCTAGCGTTGTCTACTTGATAATGCCTGATGGCCGTTCGGCCGGGAAAGTCTCGATAGACCAGGCTAAATATCTGGCCAGTCAGTACGAACTGGATTTAGTTTTGATTAACGTCAACGCTACTCCACCGATAGCCAAAATCCTTGACTATAATAAATTTCGCTACCAGCAAGAGAAACAAGCTCGCGGTAGTGGTAAAAAAGTAAGTCAGCTCAAGGAAGTTCGTTTAAGTTACCGAATCGATCCCCATGATTTAGAAACAAAAGCTAACCAAGCAAAAAGGTTTCTTGAAGATGGGCACTTGGTACGGGTTTTTATTAAACTACGAGGTAGAGAGAATTTGTTTCTCAACCAAGCCAAAAGTGGTTTAGAAAAATTTCTGGATCTTTGCGGTGGCCAGTGGGAACAATCTATCACCCAGGTAGATAAAAGAATTCAAGCCGTTATAAAACCAAAAAAATAAGAAATGCCAAAACTAAAAACTCATAAATCTAGTTTCAAACGAATGGTTCGCTTGTCAGCGAACGGGAAGTTAGTAATGAGAAAAATGTCTGTTGCTCATAGGGCAAGATTTAAATCCAAAAGAGCAAAACAACTTTCAACCCAAAATATTGTAGTAGTTGGTAAAACAGCCAAAAAATTACAAAAGATAGCTTTTAGATAATACAAAATGGCAAGAGTAAAACGAGCCTTACAAGTTAAAAAAAGTCACAAAAAAATCTTGAATGCGACCAAGGGTTACAAACTTGGTCGAAGCAAATTGTTTCGCCAAGCAAAACAGGCCTACATTAAGGCCGGACAGTACGCCTACAGAGATAGACGTAACAAAAAGCGAGATATGCGTGGACTGTGGATTATCCAGATTAATGCCGCTGTCCGAGCCCACGGTATGCCCTACAAAGATTTCATTTATGGGTTAGTAAAAGCCGACATCGGTTTAAACCGTAAAGTATTAGCTGAACTATCTGTTAAAGCCCCGGCAGAATTTGAGCAAGTAGTTGAAAAAGTAAAAAAAGCTCTCGCTGAAGTTGGCGCCAAGGCCTAACTCCATATCTTCTGGGATAAAAAAAGACCCGTTGATATAATCTCGGGGGTTTAGGTGTTCTTAGAGCACTAGCCAAACTGCTATTGCAGATGCGCCGCTGCCCCGTCCACGAGTGTCGCTCGCGTTCGCCCATCTATAGTTTGGATACTTGTCGCGTAAACTCTTTGTGCCTGCCATCGCGATCCTGGCCGGTCTGGGTTAAGACTAAATCGTGTCGTTAACTTGAGAATAGTACCACTAACTGCGTGGGAAGTCAATAGTTTTAGCGGCGAAAACGCTGTGTCAGATTCCCCCAGAATCTCTGAAGTGTAGTTTTTTCTAGTCTCGGTCCATGTAATCGCCAGAAGAGTAGGTAAGTAATTGCGATAAGTGCTAAGTAGATCATAGCTTCGGCTCGGACAATTCCTTCACCAAAGTCAGCTTTAAGAGTTTTTATAAGTAGCTCTCCTAAGAAAAATGCTTCTGCAGATAAAAAGAAAATTACTCCTGCAGTTAAACGATCTTTTAGATAAATATAAAGAAGTACTCCAAAGACAATTATTGCCCATATGGAACTAATTAGATCTATTGGAAGCATACCGTTAATAGCAATCCAACTTTCTGAACCTCGTCCAATAGTACAGCTAGACAACTGACAACCTATTTTTCCGATAGCCCAACCTACTAAAAACGACAAACTTAAAACATCTAAAACTTCCCAGGTAGGTTGACGAGCATTTTTATTAAAACGTAAAAATGCATAAAACCCTATAAGGATTCCACCTAAAGCAAGTAACCCACCTTGCCAGAAGTAAAATACCTGCCAAAAGTTTTTAAATTGTTCTTGGTAAGCAAAGTAGTAAGTTAGTCTGGCACCAATTAAAGCAATTATTAATGTATAGAGCACGGTGTCAAAAAGATGACTCGTACGCATATGGCGGTACTTAAGTAATCTAAAGAGTACTATTCCACCAATTAGCGCTCCTAGCGCAATAAATGTTCCAAAAGAATATAACTTGAACTGCCCCACCTCAAACAAAACAGGTTGCATTAGTATCAGGGTAGTGAAAAAGCTCTTAGAGGTCAATCAGTCTTTAGAAAGTACCTTCCATCAGGTATGATAACCAAGAATAACGGGCAATTAGCTCAGGGGTAGAGCACTTCATTCACACTGAAGGGGTCGTAGGTTCGAATCCTACATTGCCCACCATGACGGATTTGATGATGAATTAACCCTCGCCGCCTAACGGCTGCGCTGCTCGGCGACCTCGTTCCGGGGTTGTCTGAGAGAATGTCGAAGTTTCGTCATAAAGGGTATGGTTCTTTCCAATCTTCTGGACAAAAGCTCGTATATCAGAAACGCTGTCAGAATGTGACGGTGTTTCTGCTCAGGACAGTTAGATCTGTTAATAATCGCGAGTCAAGAGTTTGCCCTGATATAATAACTTTAGATGACAAGCTACCAAGACTTATTAAATGAGAGGCGCGCTTGGTACAAAGATGTTGGTAGCGTTTACTGTCCCTGTCTCAAAACCGACATTGTTTTTAACTCTAAGGGATTTCATCATTTAAGGTACGACGGTTTTGGTAAGGCACGATCGGTCAAGGAATGCACATATCGGCTGGGATTACTGCCTCTGGTTATCCCCGTAATTAAGAACGCAAAGTCTGTCTACAAATACACTCCGCCAGACTATGTCAAAAGTGCCGACAAATTTGTCGAATATTGGGCTTTGAGGGAAACAGTCGGGAAGCAAAGCGCACGTGTTACTGTAATACTCAGAAAAGTAGGTACGGGAAATATTACATTTCATAGTGTGATGAAGCAGAACGACAGGAAAACAAAAAAACCGTCACGAAAGTCGTAACGGTGCTTTTGCGTGTCCACTTTCGGCATATGGAATTCCTTAGCCGAACAAAGCTTGCGCTTCATGGACACGAAGTAATACTACCATTCTCAGTCAAGTATGTATAGACATTTTGCATAAAAAATCGTTTTCCAACTCTCCGTCCGGCCACGGCGAAGGAGGGGTGGGGCAGACTATCCCACACTTTATACATTTCAACGTCCCACCTTTTTCTCTATACTGTTCTAAATGAGTAGATTCGGTCCTTTTTGGGAAATTTTAAAAGTTGTAGCGATAGTTTTCGTATCAGCAATTATCATTAGGGGCTTTGTTGCTCAACCTTTTATCGTTGAAGGATCTAGTATGGAACCAGACTTCCATAATGGAGAGTACTTATTAATTGAAAAGCTTGGGTATCATCTCCACAATCCAGTTCGTGGCGATGTTATTGTTTTCAAATATCCAAATAACCCTGAAGTTAATTATATCAAGAGAATAGTTGGTCTTCCCGGTGAAACAGTACGGATCTTTGAAAACCAAGTTTATGTTAACGGAACTAAATTATTTGAGAGTTACCTCTCGCCTGATGAAAAAACTATTGTTAGCCAGAGTCCGGAGACACCATACGAAGTTGCTTTAAGCAACGAGCAGTACTTCGTAATGGGAGATAACCGTCAACATTCAAGCGACTCACGTGAGTGGGGACCACTAGGACGAGACTTTATCATTGGAAAATCTGCATTAGTACTCTATCCACGACAGAACTTTTCTGCCGTTGCTTCTCCGACGTATTAGAAACTATTTTTTGATAATTTGTTTGTCTTGGCTCTCTTGAGCCTTTTTCTGTATCCACTCGAGTACTGCATCTAAGCCCTCTCCTGTTAGAGCCGAGGTAACTAACTGATCAAATTTTGCTATGTGGTGATGGAATGTTAGGGGTTTATCTCCTAGCAAGTCAGATTTATTAAAAACAACTAGTACTGGCTTTTGTAATTTGTTTGCAAAGTAAATTAAATGTAGATCTGCTCTTGTTGTACCTTCTTGAGCATCAACAATAACAATTACAATATTTGCAAAATTAATTGCAGCAAGAGTTCGTTTAACACTAAATTTCTCAACTCCTACGTCAATCTTTCCGCGACGACGAACCCCTGCCGTATCTGCTAGAAGTAGCTCCTTATCTCCAATTACAAGTTTTGCGGTTACGATGTCTCGTGTGGTACCAGCAACAGGGCTAACTACCGCTCTATCTGTCTTGGTTAGTGCGTTTAAAAGAGTCGACTTTCCGACATTTGGTCTTCCAACTAAGGCAATTACTGGTTCGTTACCAACAACTTTGGCTACATTCCCAGTTTCAGGCAGGGCTTTGCAGATTGCTTCCAATAAATCTCCTACACCCTTACCGGAGATTGCCGAGATCTTATGGAAGGGTAGTCCCAGGTACTCTAAATTAGTAATTTGTTTTTCAACTGTTGGGGCATCAACTTTGTTTCCGATAAGCCAAATGGTTTTACTGGAACGGAGTTTATCTAGAAACTGTTGGTCTTGTGGTTGTAAGCCTTCTCGGGCGTCGTAAACAAACAAAATTAAGTCGGCTTCTTCAACCGCCGAAAACATCTGGGCTCTAATTCCCCGATACAGTTCAGATTTGTCGTCTACTAAACCACCGGTGTCTACGGCTGTGAAACAACGGCCTTGCCAGTTAACGTCACCGTAAACTCTGTCGCGGGTGGTAGACTCTTCTCTAGCGGTAATGGCTTGTGGCGTACCAGTTACACGGTTAAAAAGAGTCGATTTTCCGGCATTTGTTGGGCCGATTATCGCCACTAACGGTAATTCTTGGTTTGTAGATATTTGATTAATCATCTCTTGTGACTTAGTAATAGTAGGTAGATGCTCTATGCTCAAGTAATTGTAAAACAAAGAACTCAAGTACAGGAACTAACCTACGCTCTAAGCGCCCAAATTGTACCTTATGTGAAGGTAGGAAGTCTAGTCCTAGTACCTCTTCGAAGAAAGCGAGTTTTGGGGATAGTGGTTGAATTCACCCGCTCAGTTCCCAAAGAGATTAAGAATAATATTCGGGAAATTATAAAATTAGACAAAAATACCCAGGTGTTTTCTTCTTCCCAGATTGAGCTAATACATAAGCTTTCTTCGTATTATGCGGCACCTTTAGCAGAAGTGGCGTTCCACGCATTAGATCTACCACAAATATGGCCTGAAACTAAAAAAATTAACCTCGTTAAGCCGTTAATTATGACAGGGCCCTGGGAGCAACGACGAGATGCATACGAGCGTATTATTGCTAAATCTACAGGCAGGGTTTTGCTTATATTTTCTCAGAACTCTTACGCTGAAGATTTCTACCAATCTGTTCCTGTTTTAATTCAAAAAACTATTCTTAGGTACGAAAAAGAAAAAAGTCAGAAAAAATTACTTACTACTCTTAGCGAATCTAGTGCAAGGGCAATTATTGGAACTCTAGGAGAGGTTTTCTTTCCGCTCCAATCAGGTGACACAATCATTATTGACCAGCCCTACCATGTTGGCGCAAAAAGCCAGTTAAGACCGTTTATGAGTTCAAGGCAGATTGGCTTGTTACGCGGGGAGATTGAGGGGCTGCACGTGGTCCTAGGAGATAGCATTGTTTCACCGGAAGACCTTCTCGCTGTTAAAGAGAAAAAATTTAGACTAGTCTCGTCCAAACTCTCTTACCAACCATTAAGTATTGTCGATCGTCGTGGTCAGACAGAAGCAATCGCCCCAAGTCTAATGGAAGAAATCGAGGCTTCCATTTCGTCAAAAGACAAAATATT
>JANLIQ010000007.1 GCA_024654065.1 Candidatus Berkelbacteria bacterium
AGCACCTCAAGAAAATTGATCCTAAATTCAACCCCGAAAAAGACACTGTCCTGGCCATTAATACCGGTAACGGCCTACTTAATTATGTCTGAGTCCTGGGACATCGATAAAATAGATAGCCTATTTATCGCAAAGCATATTCTAGAAGATCTCGGCACGAATTGGGGGGAATTAGCTGAGGAGCAGGCGCAAGTGCCACTTGATCCCAAAGTGTTAGAAACAGTCCACTCCATCGAAACAATCGAAGAGACTTGGGAGTACAAAGCGATCTCGAATGAGCACACTTTTGGGCGGAAAGAGAAAGACGAAACGATCAGACTTTGGTCTGTGCCAAGGAAAAGCGCCGAGGTTTTACGGAACCTTGTCATTCTAACCCAGTCTACAAGCATCCTGGAAATCGGCACCTCAGCCGGCTATTCAACACTTTTTCTTGCTGATGGAGCAAAACAGAATAACGGCCAGGTCGTAACTATTGAGCTGCTGTCTGATAAGGCTAAGCTGGCAAGAAACTTTTTCCGTGACTCAGAACTAAACAATGTCAGGTTATTAGAGACGGAAGCTAATGAAGCGCTAACTAATTGGGACTCTGGTAAGGTCGATTTTGTCTTTCTCGATGCCGACAAAGAAAACTACGGAAAATACCTAGACCTACTACTACCTCTTATGAAAACGGGCGCAATTATTGTCGCTGATAACGTCAACGACTACGGTCATTTAATGGAAGATTATCTCCAAAAAGTTAACGGTACCCATCTTCCTCAATCACGAGCCGATAAAAGAGTGAGGAGCTAATACCTAGCAGCACTGGATAACGGTCTTATTATTACAACGAAGTTATAAAAATAGCCAAAACTGACGAGCCATGGTACTTCAGCGAGTTACTTTTCTACCTTGTTCGCGCGAGCGTAGCGTGCGGGGGTAGGGAGCGCGAGGGGCTAGGGGGCCGCCTCGCAACTAGGCCCCTTGGTCCTCGCATCAGCCAGGACGATGTAGTGTCAAACTTTGAGGAATTTTCTGAAAATCTTGTCGCTCTCGTATGGGCCTATAACCGCTAAGACTTGGCGCTCTTTAACTAACGTTCTCTTGGCTAAGGCCTGAATTTGCTCAACCGTAACGGCTCGGACTGCCTTAACTGCTTCGTCGATAGTCGTACTGTCGCCTAGTAACCGGCCTGTCCCGTACCAGCGAGCTAAGTCGATTGGGCGATCAGCGCTCATCTCGAAAGACCCAATGATAAGAGACTTGGCTTTATCTAGCTCTTGTTTACCAACGAGATTGGTTCGTAATGCAGCCAACTCTTCGTCAATCGCTTCCAGGGTTTGCTCGATCTTTTCCGTATTGACGCCACCATCAATTACAATCGCGCCAGTCTCTTCGAAGTCCTGAAACGAAGAATGAATCGAGTAGGCTAACCCTTTCTTTTCACGAATATTAAGAAATAATCGCGAGCTCATTCCCCTGCCTAGAATCGCGTTCATTACGACTCCAACATAAGCTACTTTTTGGCCCGAGGCCCACTCAGGATCTGACAGTGCTAGCATAAAGTGGGTCTGATCAGTCTTCTTGTTGATCAGTTTCAGATCTTTCTTACTAACACCTGTGAAGAACTGTGGTTTAGTTACGGCCTTTGGTTTCAACTGAGCTGTTAACTTAACCACTTCCGCCTTAATATCGCGATTTCCGATATTACCGATACAAATAAAGAGTGCCTGTCCGGGGTGGTAATAAGTCTCTCGGTAGTCTCTGAATTGCTTGATAGTCATATTTCTAATATTCTCTTCGCTACCTATCACAGACTGACCCAGCTGGTGACCGGGAAAGAGAATAGGACCAAGCAGTTCGTCGACATAGCTTGAGGGATCATCCTGCATTCGTCTTATCTCTTCAATGACAACTCCTCGTTCTTGCTCCAAGTCTTCCTCTCGTAACAGCGCGTTAAACGCCAGTTCGAACGGCACTTCAATCCCTCTTTGCCAAGCTGCAAGCGGAACAGTGTTCCAGTAGGCAGTGTGGTCATTAGAAGTCCAAGCATTGAAGTAACCTCCAACCCCCTCAATAGATTGAGCGATGTCCAGTTTGTCGGGGTACTTAACGGTGCCCTTGAAAACCATATGCTCAAGAAAATGGGCGACACCATTGTTCTTTTCATTTTCGTAGCGACTGCCACTGCGTATAACAAGAAAATTTGTCAACGAGTGAAATCCCGGCAGATTAATGAGCACTAGCGTTAGTCCGTTGGGCAGTGTTTCAAACTGCGGTGTAAGTTTGTTCATAGGTATGATTGTACCTCGTCAGTGTCAGTAACGGAAGAGATCTCAGTACAGTTGGAGCTATATTATTTGACACCAAAATTGCGCCTGTGTACTCTGAGTTGAGGAGGGAAATTTGATTAGTGTACCGATCGACAGAATAGTGCCGTTAACTGACGCTCGCGACAACTTCAGTCGCCTTGTTGTTGATGTTGAAAACATTACTGACGGCCTCTATGTTCTAACTAAGGGTGGAAAACCAGCCATCGCCTTAATCAATATCAAGTATCTGGAAGAGATAATGGAGGGCAGAGGATCGGAATTTGGCCACGAACACAGCCGACAGACAAGCGGCACTCACCACACTGCTCCAAAACCACACACTATTCCTAAACCTGAGGATACTAAACCAGCTCCTACCACTCTTCACGATCTTCCAAAGCCGCCAACAGTTAAACCGCCCGTACCAAATAAGCCAAATTTTGAAGTTCCTCGTATTGCCCCCGCACCTATTAGTAGCCCTCTACCCGTAGAGTCAAAACCACAAAGCAACTACGATGTAAAACCGTCTATTAACCCAACGTGGACTGGAGAGGACCTAAAAGCAGACTCAACAATTTCTAGTACTCCTCTTACTAGCCAAAGCCAGTCCTCACTTCCCCCTCTCCTCAGGTCTGATACCGTCACTCCCGACGCTATTATCAATAAACCTTTTGAAGCAGACAAGGCGCCCGGCGCCTCAGCTCCATTACTTTCACAAAACGATAAGCCCGTTTTACCACCACCCGTGCCAAGTAAGCCACCTGTAAATCCTTGGCCGATCATTCCGCCTAGACCAACGGTCTCAAAAGATACGAGCACTACTACTGTCCCGCCTAGACCAACGATAAGTACGCCTCCACCCAGCAGTACTACCGATTCAGTTGGAGTAAACCAGAGCTCAAGCGCCCCTTTGCCACCGCCTCCTTTACCTGAAGCGCCCGCTGCAACTTACCCGAAAATGGTGGCTCCTCCGCCGCCTCCTCCTCCATCAGCGCTGCCCAGAATTCCTAGTAGCTTCCAAACTGTTCCGGTGCCTGTTAATGGTAGTAAACCCCCTGTAACCGCTCCCATTACTTTGCCTCCACCACCAGTAACAACTGCTCCAGCGCCGTTTGCCAACACTTCACCAGCTACCACGGTTGTTACCCCTAAGGTCGCTGATACAATTCCGTTCGATCAACCCCCAACCACGATCCCCGATCCAGGAGAAGACCTACCGGTTGCACCAGCTACGAAGACGACTGTACCGACAGTTGATGTTCCAGCTACTCCTGCAGCCGCAACACCACCTCAAAGTCAGGCATCGGTTCAAGACCTAGAGATCTAGCTGTAGTGGCTGAAGAACCACGCCGCAACAAGAGTCAGTCCTGCGCCTAAAATAGTTCCAGCAATAAGTTGGTTAGGAGAATGTTGTTTTAGTTGTATGCGTGACCAAATTACCGGCACCAATACTAAGTAGCCAAGCATAAACCAAACTCCCTGGTAAGCTACCAATAGACTACTTAAGCCGGCGATAGTAGCGGCATGTAGACTAATCTTCCAGACTGTTGTCACTACCGTCAGTGCCGCCAGCATCGTTACCAAAATAAAGCTCATTTCCGTAAAAGTAGGGTTTTGCAGCTTGGACTGCACAATAAAACTGCCGATAACAGCCCCAAGAGTTGAGAGCATTAAAGGAACTATTCGGTCGTGTCTGTCAGTCAAATCTAAATCCACTGCTCCCTCCTTACGCCAAACGTAAACGCTATAAATCATTCCCGGTACTACAAGCAAACCAATACCGATGAGGCTTCCCTGCCAAAACTTCTCAATAGAGTCAGCGTAGCGACCTACTACCGTCACGACGCTAATTGAGACTACTAACGCTGGGTTAGTTAATAAAGAAACTGTCTTAGCTAGTTTCTGGTTCATCTGGCAACTTATAACTCTTTCGGGTTATGAAGGACCATATCTTTTCTAAGAATGCTTGAAGAGGACGGTCAATAATAACCAGTAGTCCAAACCCAATTGCACCAATCAGCCATCCTCCGAAGATGTCGCCAACCCAGTGAAAACCAACCGTTACTCTAGCGAGACTAGATAGTACGGTAATTACTAAAAACACCCAGGCCCAAGTCTTTTGGCGATAGTAGAATAGAGAAAGTGTCACAAATAATAAAACGGCTGCGTGGTCAGATGGAAAAGATTTTTGTGGCTGTTCAAACAGTAGTTCTCTTAGTCCGCCAAAAGCAAACGGTCTGTCGCGAAACCCGTATTGGGTATAGAAAAACTCTCCAACTAACTTATTGAATACTTGCCAGGTTATGACAGTCGCACCAAATATCTTAGCCGCGACGAAGCGTGTATTGGGTTTGATAACAAGGGTTACCAGCAATAGTGGCAGTAAGAAGATTAAATAGGTAGCCACGTCGTAAACAACCCTCTGTAAACCAATGTTGTCTCGAGTTAGACTGTAAAGACTCTCAGTTAGATTTTGATCAAGCGCTAGTAGTGACATATCTGGTACAGTGTAGCCGATATGTTTGGAAGGCGACAATATGACAATAAGACGAGCCGTTAAGGACTACCTTCGATTTCTAGCCACCGCCCGGGGGGCTTCGGAGCACACCGTCAAGAACTATCGCCACTACTTGGCAAGTTTTCAGAGTTGGGCCGAGTCGAACAAACTAGAGAAGATTGATCAACTGACCGGCGAAGATGTCATCGACTACCAA